>NZ_RZQY01000444.1:0-4921 GCF_003998575.1 Mesorhizobium sp. M7A.F.Ca.CA.001.10.2.1
TGTTTGCGGCACGCGAAGCGGTTGGCGATATCGCCGGCATTTGCGAACGCAAGCCCGATGTCTGCGAGACCGGCAAGTCGGCAATGCACACCATCACCGCCCGCGCCAAGGAGACCGCCAAGATCGCGGCAGCGATGATGGACGACAAGTCCGCCGCCGGCCCCGACACGTCGACGATGACCGGCAGCCTGCCCGTAGAAATCGTCTTGCCCGAGACCGTCAACCTGCCGCCTCAGAATTAAGCCGCTTCGACGGCGCACCGCGGGCTGTCTGCCCTCTCGACGCCCGCGGTGTCCTTGTTTTTCCGTGACGCGGAGCCGCCGCGTGACTATATCCGGCATTATGACCACCACGATCCAGACGATCCGCGACGATTTTTCGTTCCTCGAGGAATGGGAAGACCGCTATCGCTACGTCATCGAACTCGGCGAGGCGCTGCCGCCATTTCCCGACGAGCAGCGCAGCGCCGCCAACAAGGTGCCGGGATGCGTCAGTCAGGTCTGGTTGACCACCGAACGCGGGGCTGGAGCCGACCCAGTCATCACCTTCACGGGCGATTCGGACGCTCACATCGTGCGTGGACTGGTTGCGATCATACTTGCGCTGTTTTCCGGCAGGACCGCCAGCGAAATCCAGCAGACCGATGCGGAAGCGACATTGAAAGAACTCGGCCTCGACGAACATCTGTCGCCGCAGCGCGCCAACGGCCTTCGCTCGATGGTCAAGCGCATCAAGCGCGACGCCGAGGCAGCGCTCAAGCAGACCGCCTGACACCTTCATACCGGATCCGCGCCTCGCGGCGCAAAAATCAAACGGCGCCCGAAGGCGCCGTTGATGTCGATCCGATCTGGCTTATTTTGACGCAATTCCCAAGGGAGAGCTCTATGCGCTTTCCCGGGAAAACCGTTTCACTTTTCCTTGAATTGCTCTGGCAGCGATTACCGCGCTTTGCGCTTGCGGCCGAGGCCCATCTTCTTGGCAAGCTGTGACCGGGCAGCCGCATAGTTGGGTGCAACCATCGGATAGGTCGGGTCAAGGTTCCACTTTTCGCGATACTGGTCCGGTGTCAGGTCATAGTGGGTCATCAAATGGCGCTTCAGCGACTTGAACTTCTTGCCGTCTTCAAGGCAGACGATGTAGTCGTCATGAACCGACCGCTTCGGGTTGACCGCCGGCTTCTGCTTGTCGGCAGGCGGCTGTTCGGCGGTTCCGCCCACACGCCCGAGCGCAGCATGGACATCGGATATCAGGTTCGGCAATTCGCCGACCGGCACGGGATTGTTACTGACATAGGCGGCCACCACATCGGCGGTCAATTCGATCAGCGCATCGCTGTTTCTGGAAGGTGTTTCGACAATATCCATGGTCTTCGGGCCCCAACAAGAGTTACATCGATCTGCGCCCTTTTTTACAAGCAGGGCATCGCACGAATTTTGTGCAGGTAGAGTTTCTACGATTCGTGTCGCGGGCACATCAATGAGCGCCCAGACCAAGTAAGTCAATTCGGCCCTTACGCTATATTGAACGATATTGATCAATTATTCCGCGATCAGCTTCAATCTTTCGTGCATTGTGTAATTTATCGATATTTCGCGCGCTCGTCGGCAACGGCTGACGCAACGTCAGCTCACCGTTACATTCGCGGCATCTCACGAAATGGGTTTTAATGTTTGATTTTGCTTGGCTATCGTCGGGCAATATTGGTTGTTCATATTTGTCCACAAAACCAAAGGTTGCCGTGGTCATACGCAAGCAATCAGGCGACATGCCTGTCATCCGGCGGATCGGCTGATTGCTGCCGGATCAATCAATGCGGCGTGATGTATTTGCCATACGCCCAGCCGGTGACGAATTTGCCGTTCTGGGCCGGATCATGCCAGACTTCGCACCAGCGAAAACGAATCTTTTGTTCCTGCTTCCATGCCGGCTGGTTGGCGATGTCGAGCAGGTTTATTCCGCCGGTGCATCGCCCGGTCATCTGCAGAACGGTCCCGTTCGGATATGCCGCCTGCTTCTGGGATGCGCCCGAAGGGTATTTGCGCACATTGAGCGTGTCGCCGAACGGCACATTGGCCACTTGCCAAGCCGCGAATACGGTCGCATGAGACTGGCCGGCAAAGGCCAGAGTTAGTGAAGCAACGGCGAAAGCCGCAGCAGTCCGAGACCAAATAGTCATCATCTCTCCTCCCGGCTCATCTCCTGGAGCCGACACAATCCATACGCTCCGGCTCTTGAACCTGCCCTGATCGGCGTGTTCATTCGCCGTTCAAGATATTCTCCATTCGAGATGGTCCATTCAAGATACTGGCCCATTGAAGATACTGGCCCATTGAAGATACTGGCAAAGCGAGACGCAATGACCAAGACATCCATATTTCCGATCGTCAGCCCGCCAACGCCCGAGAAGCGGCCGGTTTCCGACACGCATCACGGCATCACGCGAACCGACGACTATGCCTGGCTGCGGGCCGGCAACTGGCAGGAGATGTTCCGCGACCCCTCATTGCTCGATGCGGGAATCCGCGCAGAACTCGAGGCGGAGAATGCCTACCAGTCGAAGCTGATGGCCGACACGGTCGAACTGCAAAAGCAGCTTTTCAAGGAGATGAAGGGCCGTATCAAGGAAGACGATTCTTCCGTGCCGATGAAGGATGGGCCCTATGCCTATGGCTCGTCCTTCAAACTTGGTGGCGAGCAGCCGCGCTATTTCCGCATGCCGCGAGACGGCGGTGCCGAGCATATCCTGCTCGATGGTGACGCGGAGGCCGCGGGCAAGGCCTATTTCCGTCTTGGCGGCGTCGACCATTCGGCCGACCACGCAAGGCTGCTGTGGGCATTCGACGACAAGGGCTCCGAATTCTACACGCTTCACGTGCGTGACCTTGCCGACGGCAGGGAACTTGCGGACCAGATCCCCGACACCGGCGGTTCAGGTGTCTGGAACGCCGCCAATGACGGCTTCTTCTATACACGTCTCGACCCCAACCACCGCCCGTCGAAGGTGCTGTTCCATGCGCTTGGCGACAGCCCGCAAAGCGACCGGCTGATCTATGAGGAAACCGATCCCGGCTTCTTCATGAATGTCGACGGCACCCGCAACAACGAGTGGATCATGATCGGCATCAACGACCACGAGACCTCGGAATACCGCCTGATGCGCGCCGACGATCCGTTTGCCGAACCGAAACTGGTGTCGCCGCGCGAGATTGGCCTGCAGTACGAGCTGGAAGAAGGCGGCGATATCTTCTTCATCCTGACCAATGCCGACGGCGCCAAGGACTTCAAGATCATGACGGCACCAGCGGGCGATCCCGTGCGCGCCAACTGGCAGGAACTGGTGCCGCACGAACCCGGCCGGCTGATCCTGTCGGTGATCGGCTTCAGAGACCACATGGTTCGGCTCGAACGCAAGGAAGGCCTGCCGCGCATCGTCGTGCACGACCGCACCAGCGGCGAGGAGCATCTTTTGTCCCTCGACGAGGAGGCTTTCTCGCTCGGCCTGTCGGGTTCCTATGAGTACGACACCGAGATCATGCGCTTTTCCTATTCGTCGATGACGACACCTGCGCAGGTGTTCGACTATAATATGCGTACCCGCGAGCGGGTGCTGCTGAAGACCCAGGAAGTGCCATCCGGCCATGATGCGGACCACTATGTCACGCGGCGCCTGATGGCGCCGGCCAGCGATGGCGAACTGGTGCCGATCTCGCTTTTGCACCATCGCGACACGCCGCTGGACGGATCCGCACCTTGCCTGCTTTACGGCTACGGCTCCTATGGCATCACCGTGCCGGCCGCCTTCAACACCAACTGGTTCTCGCTGGTCGACCGGGGCTTTGTCTTCGCCATCGCTCACGTTCGCGGCGGCAAGGACAAGGGCTATGGCTGGTACGATGACGGCAAGCGGGAGAACAAGATGAACACGTTCACCGATTTCATCGCCGTCGCGCGCCATCTGGTGACGGAGCGTTACACGGCGCATGACCGTATCGTCGCCCAGGGCGGTTCGGCCGGCGGCATGCTGATGGGTGCCGTCGCCAACATGGCGCCGGATTGTTTTGGCGGCATCGTCGCCGAGGTACCCTTCGTCGATGTCCTCACCACCATGCTCGATGCGACCCTGCCGCTGACGCCGCCGGAATGGCCCGAATGGGGCAACCCGATCGCGTCCGCCGACGACTACCGGACCATTGCCGCCTACTCGCCCTATGACAATGTCGTTGATCACGACTATCCGCCGATCCTGGCGCTGGCCGGTCTCACCGATCCGCGCGTCACCTATTGGGAACCGGCCAAATGGGTGGCCCGGCTGCGCGACCGCAAGAGCGGGGACAATCCGGTCCTGTTCAAGATCAACATGGATTCCGGCCATGCCGGTGCCTCCGGCCGGTTTTCGCGGCTGGAGGAGATCGCCTACACCTATTCCTTCGCGCTGAAGGTGATGGGTAAGGCGCAGCCTACGGGAGAAATCGACCGATGATCGATCTCGCTACACTGATTGCTTATGTCGCGGTTGTGCTCGGCTTCGTCTTCATCCCGGGTCCGGCCACGCTCCTTACCATAGCGCGGGCAACGAGTTCCGGAACCAAGGTTGGCATCGCGACCGGCGCTGGGATCGCTGTCGGCGACATCTTTCACACCGTCATGGCCATGATCGGCATATCGGCGATCATCGCCGCATCGGCGACGCTGTTCAGCGTCATAAAGTACATCGGCGCGGCCTACCTGGTTTATCTCGGCATTCGCGCGATCATGGAGAAAACACCAGGCGGCCCGGCTGCCGGCGCGCTTGCGATCTCTGCCGGGAAGGCGTTTCGACAGGCTGTCCTGACCGAAGTGCTCAACCCCAAGACCGCTCTGTTCTTCCTTGCCTTCCTGCCTCAGTTCGTGCGGCCTGAAAACGGGACGGTGATGCTTCAGA
>NZ_RZQY01000445.1:0-4911 GCF_003998575.1 Mesorhizobium sp. M7A.F.Ca.CA.001.10.2.1
CCCGTGCGCGATATGGGCGGCCTGCTCGGCGAAAAGGTCGCGATCGCCGGCACATCGGAGACAGTGGCTGAATTTCTCGCGCGTTCGAGCACCGACGCACTGACGGTGATGAAAGACGGCAAGATCGTCGGCGACTGGTTCGCCCCGCATATGGATTTCGGCGCCCGCCACATCATCTTTTCGATCAGCAAGTCGCTGACCGCCATCATTGCCGGCATTCTGGAAGGCGAGGGCGTATTCGACCCGGAAGCGCCGGTGACGGCCTACATCCCTGAAGCCGCCGGCTCGGCCTATGGCGATGCGAGCGTGCGGCATGTGCTCGACATGAGCGTCAGCCTCGATTTCGAGGAAGCCTATCTCGATCCGGAGAGCGCTTTCGCCCGCTATCGTCGCGCCACGCTGTGGAATCCGGGCGGCGGCACGGAGAGCCTGCGCGAATTCATTTTGACCTTGCAACGCCTTGCAGAGCCGCATGGCCAGACCTTCCGCTACCGCTCGCCGAATTCCGACCTGCTCGGACTGCTGCTCGAGCGCGCGTCGGGCCAGCGGTTCACCGACCTGATGCGCGAGAAGCTGTGGCTGCCGCTCGGCGCTGTCGGCGAAGCCTCGATCGGCGTCGACATGGAAGGCACGGCGCGCACGGCCGGCGGTATTTCGGTGACGCCGCGCGACCTGGCGCGTGTTGGCGAGATGATGCGGCAAGGCGGGGTGGCCAATGGCCGCCGCATCGTGCCGGAAGCCTGGGTGCGCGATACGGTTGCTAGCGGCGGCAGTTCCGACGCTTGGCAGCGCGGCGCGATGCAGCCGCTGTTCCCGAAGGGCCGCTATCGCAACAAATGGTACCAGACGGGCTTGCCGAACGGCGCCTATTGCGGCATCGGCATTCATGGCCAGTGGCTGTATGTCGATCCCAGGACCAAAGTGGTGATCGCCAAGATGTCGTCGCAGCCCGAGCCGGTCGACGATCCGCTCGATGTCGAGATCGTCGCCTTCTTCGAGGCGCTGAGCCGGATGGTCTGATCCTCGCTTGGCCGCCACATTAGCGCGCGCTTTCCTGTGGACCCGCCGGGCTCATGGAAACGCGGCGGTTGGCGGACCGGACGTCTGCGCCTATGGTCGCCGCTCTTTGGACGAGAGCAGGTACGACATGGCATCCGACATCAAGCGCATTGCAGCCATCATCGCGGCCGAGATCAGCGCGCGGCCCGAACAGGCGGCCGCGGCGATTGAACTGCTCGATGAGGGCGCGACAGTGCCGTTCGTGGCGCGCTACCGCAAGGAAGTCACCGGCGGGCTCGACGACACGCAATTGCGCGATCTTGCCGAACGCCTTGCCTATCTGCGTGAGCTCGATGCGCGCCGCGACAGCATCCTTGGCTCGATCCGCGAACAGGGCAAGCTGACCGAGGAGCTTGAAGGCAAGATCGTCGCCGCCAGCACCAAGGCGGAACTTGAGGACATCTACCTGCCCTACAAGCCCAAGCGCCGGACCAAGGCCGAGATCGCCAGGGAGCGCGGGCTGGGGCCGCTGGCCGAAGCCATCTTGGCGAACCGCTCATTGGTGCCTGCCGAACTGGCACTGGCCTATGTCAGCGAAGAGGTGGCCGATACCAAGGCAGCGCTCGAAGGGGCGCGCGACATCCTGTCGGAACAATTCGCCGAGAATGCCGATCTGGTCGGAAAATTGCGCAGCTACATGAAGGAGCGCGCCTTCATGCGCGCCAGGGTGGTCGACGGCAAGCAGGAAGCCGGTGCGAAATTCTCCGACTATTTCGACCATGTCGAGCGCTGGGCAAATGTGCCGAGCCATCGCGCGCTGGCGATGCTGCGTGGCCGCAACGAGGAGGTGCTTTCGCTCGACATCGAGGTCGATGCCGATGATACGTCGCCGGTGAAGCCGGTCGAGCGGATGATCGCCAATGCCTATGCCATCGGAGGCAGCCTGCCGGGTGACCGCTGGCTGATGGAGGTGGCGGGCTGGACCTGGCGGATAAAACTGTCGCTGCACCTGACTCTCGATTTGATGCGCGACCTGCGCGAGCGGGCCGAGGAAGAGGCGATCCATGTGTTCGCCCGTAACCTCAAGGATTTGCTGCTGGCGGCGCCCGCCGGTTCGCGCGCCACTATGGGGCTCGACCCCGGCATCCGCACCGGCGTCAAGGTGGCGGTGGTCGACGGCACTGGCAAGGTGCTGACCACGACGACCGTCTACCCGTTCCCGCCCAGGAATGATGTGCGCGGCACGCAGGCGGAGCTCGCCAAGCTCATCCGGCTGCACAAGGTCGAGCTGATTTCGATCGGCAACGGCACCGGCAGCCGCGAGACGGAAAAGCTGGTCGCCGACATGCTGTCCGACATGCCGGCGGATGGTGGTCCGAAGCCCCTGAAGGTGATCGTCAGCGAGGCCGGCGCCTCGGTCTATTCGGCATCGGCGACGGCGGCGGCGGAATTCCCCGGCCTCGACGTGTCGTTGCGCGGTGCCGTCTCGATTGCCCGGCGGCTGCAGGATCCGCTGGCAGAACTGGTCAAGATCGAGCCCAAATCGATCGGCGTCGGCCAGTACCAGCACGATGTCGACCAGTACCGTCTCGGCCGCTCGTTGGAGGCGGTGGTGGAAGACGCGGTCAACGCCGTCGGCGTCGATCTCAACACCGCCTCGGCGCCACTGCTGGCGCGCGTTTCAGGTCTCGGCGCGTCTCTGGCCGACGCGATCGTCGCCCATCGCGATGCGACCGGGCCCTTCGCCAGCCGGAAAGATCTGCTCAAGGTGCCGCGGCTCGGACCTCGGGCCTTCGAACAATCCGCCGGTTTCCTGCGCATCGCCAATGGCAGCGAACCGCTCGATGCCTCCTCTGTGCATCCGGAAGCTTACGGCGTGGCGAAGAAGATCGTCGCCGCCTGCGGGCGCGATGTGCGGTCGTTGATGGGCGATAGTGCCGCGCTGAAGGCACTCGACCCGCGCGTCTTCGTCGACGAGCGTTTCGGCCTGCCGACGGTGCGCGACATCCTGGCGGAGCTGGAAAAACCGGGCCGCGACCCGCGCCCGGGCTTCAAGACGGCGACCTTCGCCGACGGCATCGACGACATCAAGGATCTGAAGCCCGGCATGCTGCTCGAAGGCACGGTCACCAATGTGGCCGCCTTCGGCGCCTTTGTCGATATCGGAGTGCATCAGGACGGGCTGGTGCATGTCTCGCAACTGGCCGACCGGTTCATCAAGGACGCGCATGAGGTGGTCAAGGCCGGCGATGTGGTCAAGGTGCGGGTCGTCGACGTCGACATCAAGCGCAAGCGCATCGCGCTTTCCATGCGCAAGGATGGCGGCGAGGGTGGCGCACCGCGTGGCGGGCCACGCGACAATGGTGGCGGCAGGCCGGCACCACGTTCGCCGGCACCGCAGCAACGCCAGCCGGAGCGGCCGGCACAG
The DNA here is from genome assembly GCF_003998575.1 of Mesorhizobium sp. M7A.F.Ca.CA.001.10.2.1. Classification (NCBI taxonomy): domain Bacteria; kingdom Pseudomonadati; phylum Pseudomonadota; class Alphaproteobacteria; order Hyphomicrobiales; family Phyllobacteriaceae; genus Mesorhizobium; species Mesorhizobium sp. M7A.F.Ca.CA.001.10.2.1. Next base: position 3,428 of record NZ_RZQY01000445.1, read on the forward strand.
CAAGGCGCATTCGGTGCTGCCTTGGCGGATGCGCTGAAGCGGAAGTAGCTACCACGCCAGAACGGCCGGCTCCTTCTCGACCTGGCCCAGCAGCCAGTCGCGAAAACTGGCGACTGGCGGATGGCCTCGCTTGTCGTGTGGGACGACGAGATAGTAGGCGCTGCGGCTTTGCATGGGCCGGCCTGGCGCCGGCACCAGCTGGCCGCGCTGCAATTCACCTGCAATGAGGATCAGCGGCAGCAGCGCCACGCCGAGCCCCGCCATGCAGGCCTGGGCGGCGGTGCCGAACTGCTCGAACTGCATGCCGGGCCCGGTCGGCGCGCTCAGGCCCTGATGCTCGAACCATTCGGTCCAGGCGCCAGGACGCGTCGCCATGTGCAGCAGCGGCAGGCGGCCGATATCGGCCGGTGAGGCGATGGCGCGGCCGGCGAGGAATTCGGGCGACACGACCGGCGCCACGGTTTCGCGCACCAACAGTGTCGAGTCGGCCTCAGGCCAGTCCGGCAGGCCATAGTGGATGGCGGCATCCAGCCTCTCCCTGGCAAAGTCGAAGCGGCCGACGCGAGTGACGAAATTGATGGTGATATCGGGATTGCTTTCGACGAAATCGGGGATCATCGGCATCAGCCAGCGCGTGCCGAAGGTCGGCAGAATGGCAAGGTTCAGGATGCCGCTATGCCGATTGCTCATCAATCCAAGGGCTGCGTCACGCAACTGGCCAAGTGCCGAACGCACCGCCTCGGCGTAGATTTCGCCCGATGTCGACAGCCTGACATTGCGGCTGTCGCGTTCGAACAGCCGGCGGCCGAATTGGTCTTCAAGCGATCTGATCTGCCGGCTGACTGCGCCCTGGGTCAAATCGAGCTCCTGGGCGGCAGCGGTGAAACTGCCCAGCCGGGCCACAGCCTCGAAGGCGGCAAGGGCGCTTATGTTGGGCAAAAGGCGGCGTTGGACACTCATGACCCATTCCTAGAGCTCATTGATCGGTGAATCAATTTCGTTTGATTTTTTCGAGGCGCAGGCCGATAGAACGGGCCAACATTTTGCTTCATGCATGTCATCGTTTTGAGCGACATGCATTGGTTTGGGAGAAACGCGATGGCCGCCGACAAGAACGCATTCGTCTGGGAAGATCCGTTCCTGATCGAGGGCCAGCTTTCGGAAGACGAGCGCATGGTGCGCGACGGCGCGGCCGCCTTCGCCGCCGACAGACTGGCGCCGCGGATCGAGGACGCCTACCTCAACGAAACTTTCGATGCCGCGATCTTCCGCGAAATGGGCGAGGCCGGCCTGCTCGGCATCAACATCCCCGAGGAATTCGGCGGGCTTGGCGCGAACTACGTCACCTATGGGCTGGTCGCGCGGGAAGTCGAACGTGTCGACTCGGGTTATCGCTCGATGATGTCAGTGCAGTCGTCGCTGGTGATGTACCCGATCTACGCCTATGGCTCGGACGAACAGCGCAGGAAGTACCTGCCCAAGCT
>NZ_RZQY01000446.1:0-4903 GCF_003998575.1 Mesorhizobium sp. M7A.F.Ca.CA.001.10.2.1
ACATTGAGGAGTTCTCACCATGAAGATTTCATCCGGATTTCGTTCCATCGCGGTTGCCGCCATCGCCACCGCGAGCATCGGCTTTGCCAGCGCCGCGCATGCCGACAGCGGCACGATCCGCTTCGCCGTCTACAAGGCGGCCTTCTTCGTCGGTGGCTCCGGCGGCAAGGGCACCTTCACCTTCCATGGCAAGAGCTACCCGATCTCGATCGGCGCCGTGTCCGGAGGCCTGGCTTTCGGCGTGTCCAAGACATATTTCCGCGGCACGGTTCGCCATATCCGCCGCGCCCGCGACGTGACCGGGGTCTACGGAGCAGCCGGCGGCGGCGGCACGATCGGCAAGGGAGCCCAGGTGATCATCATGACCAATGACAAGGGCGCCCAACTCGAACTCACGGGCAAGCAAGTCGGCCTGCAGGTCAACGCCGACCTCAGCGGCATGGCCATCTCGTTCGAGTAAGGCCGTCATTCCAGCCGGACCATATTCAAAGGGCGGTGCCGGCTTCGAGCCGACGCCGCCCTTATCATTTACCTAGCTCCTGAGCCCCGGCGCTTCCTGGCCGGTGCGCTCGACATATTCAGTATAGCCGCCGCCATAGGTGTGGATGCCTTCGGGCGTCAGTTCCAGCACGCGATTGGAAAGCGCTGCCAGAAAATGCCGGTCGTGCGAGACGAACAGCATGGTGCCCTCGTACTGCGACAGTGCGGTGATCAGCATCTCCTTGGTGGCGATGTCGAGATGGTTGGTCGGCTCGTCCAGCACCAAAAGGTTGGGCGGGTCGAACAGCATCAGCGCCATCACCAGCCGCGCCTTCTCGCCGCCTGACAGCACGCGGCATTTCTTCTCGATCTCGTCGCCGGAAAAACCGAAGCAGCCGGCAAGTGCCCTGAGCGGCGCCTGGCCGGCCTGCGGAAACGCGTCCTCCAGTGTCTGAAACACCGTGCGCTCGCCTTCCAGCACCTCCATGGCGTGCTGGGCGAAATAACCCATCTTGACACTTGGGCCGCGCGCGACCGTGCCGGTGTCGGGCTCGGAAGCGCCGGCGACCAGCTTCAGAAGCGTCGATTTGCCGGCGCCGTTGACGCCCATGATGCACCAGCGCTCGCGGCGGCGCACCTGGAAGTCGAGCCCCTCATAGATGGAGCGGCTGCCATAGCCCTTGTGGACGTTCTTCAGCGTCACGACATCTTCGCCGCAGCGCGGCGCCGGCAGGAAATCGAAGGAAACCGTCTGGCGGCGCTTCGGCGGCTCGACGCGGTCGATCTTGTCCAGCTTCTTCACCCGGCTCTGCACCTGCGCGGCATGCGAGGCGCGCGCCTTGAAGCGCTCGATGAAGGCGATCTCCTTGGCCAGCATTGCCTGCTGGCGCTCGAACTGTGCCTGCTGCTGCTTGTCGGCGATCGCCCGCTGCTGCTGGTAGAATTCGTAGTTTCCGGAATAGGCGGTCAGCGAACCGGCGTCGATCTCGACCACCTTGTTGACGATGCGGTTCATGAACTCGCGATCGTGCGAGGTCATCAGCAGCGCGCCGTCATAGTTTTTCAGGAAGGATTCCAGCCAGATCAGGCTCTCCAGGTCGAGATGGTTCGATGGCTCATCGAGCAGCATGGCGTCGGGCCGCATCAGCAGGATGCGGGCCAGCGCCACGCGCATCTTCCAGCCGCCGGACAGCTTTCCGACATCGCCGTCCATCATCTCCTGCGAAAAGCCGAGACCGTCCAGCACTTCCCGCGCACGGCCATCCAGCGCATAACCGTCGAGTTCCTCGAAGCGGTGCTGCGCCTCGCCATATTTTTCGATGATTTCGTCCATCTGGTCGGCCTGGTCGGGATCGGCCATGGCCGCCTCGAGGGCTGCCATTTCGGCCGCGACTTCGGACACCGGCCCGGCGCCGTTCATCACTTCGGCGACAGCGCTGTGGCCTTCCATGTCGCCGACATCCTGGCTGAAATAGCCGATGGTGACGCCGCGATCGACCTGCACCTGGCCTTCGTCGGGCTGCTCCTGCCCGGTGATCATGCGAAACAGCGTCGTCTTGCCGGCGCCGTTCGGCCCGACGAGGCCGACCTTCTCGCCCTTCTGCAGGGAGGCCGACGCTTCGATGAAGACAAGCTGACGGCCGTTCTGCTTGCTGATGCTTTCAAGTCTGATCATGCGGTGTCCGGGCTATATGCTTGCGTGAAAGGATTTGCCCGGCGCCTTACGCGAAGGATGGCCGCAAAGGAAGAGGCGCAAGCGCCGCATACAGCGGAACGCCCTTGCCTTCCCCCCTTGTGGGGGAAGGTGGATCGGCGCGTCAGCGCCTAGACGGATGAGGGGTGTTCCAGCGAATGAGACGTTGGTGTTCCCTGGAACACCCCTCATCCGACTCGCTTCGCGAGGCCACCTTCTCCCACAGGGGGAGAAGGGACAACCCCACCCAGACACACTCCAGAAACAAGATTCAACATCCGGGAAAAACTCGCGAAAACATCGCCTGTCATAACCACCCTCGCGGCGGTCAAGCAGGCTGCTGCACAACGCGAAGAAATGGTCCCGAAACATGCAACGACGCTCGACCGGATGGATGGGTGCCCTGACAGGCATTTCGCTCGCCATGCTGGCGGTCGCAGAGTCGGGGGCGGAAGCAGCGGTCACCCGGAGCGAATATTGCAGCCAGCTCGGCCTTCAACTCGACGGAGCCATCCAGACGAAAGCCGTCCCAGGCACGAGCGCAAGCCAGATCGCCGAGGCAACGGCACTCCAGGACAAGGCGAACCGGTTTTGTGCCGAGCGAAAGCAGGCCCAAGGCATCAGGACCTACGCCAACGCCTTGAAACTCCTTGGCGTGACACCGGTCGACCTGAACCAATAGTATCTGCCTTTGAACCATCAAGCACGCCAAGGCTGCTTGATCGCCCCTCCTTCCTGACTTCCTCCCGGGAAAAGGCCGCCGCTCGCAAAAGCGAGGGCGGCTTTTTTCTTGGCTACGCAATGCCGGAGGAAATGCGCGACAGACACCTGTCAAATCCGCATAAAAACAGATGCTTATAACAATTCGGCGATTCAGATACTGAAGCACTTCATGCGACGCTGAGTGCCGATCACAATCTGCCCAGGGATCGGGTGGCGGGCCGCATGCGCAACGCATGCCCCTCGCCGCAGAAAGAGCCTGAGCGGCTTACTTCCTGCCTTGCGGATGGATCGTCTCGCCGCGCTTCAGCATTGCTACAAACGTCTCGATCTTCTTCTTGCGCCCGGCCTCGGTCTTCATGTTGTGGGTGCGGAAGGCGAGTGCGAAGCGGTTTTGCGCACTGAGTTTTTCAAGCATCGCCTTCGCGGCGGGTTCGGCGTCTATGGCTGCTTGCAAATCATCGGGGATCTTCATCTGCTTGCCGCTGCCATAGGCGCGCGCCCAGCGCCCGTCCGCCTTGGCCGCCTCGACCTGTTTGAGCCCATGCTCGGTCATGCGGCCCTCCTCGACCAGCCGCGCGACATTGTCGATGTTGATCAGGCTCCAGATGCTCTTCCGGCTGCGCGGCGTGTAGCGCTGCAGGAAACTCTTGTCGTCCAGCCCCTTGCGCACCGCGTCGATCCAGCCGAAGCACAGCACCACGTCGATGGCTTCCTTCGGCGTGATCGACTTCAGTCCCGACCCCACCTTGTGAACCTTGATCCACACTTCGGTTTCCGTGGCGTGGTGCTTGCCGAGCCAGGCGTAGAAGCTGCCCGCATCCGGAAACTCGTGCACCTTGTCGGGATCGACCTTGACCGGCGCCATTAGCCGGCCTGTTTGTTCAGTGCCGCTCGCGCCACCATAGTTCCTGCTCCCACTGTCGTATTGCCTCCCGCGTTGTGCCCATCGTCATCGCCCGGCATGTGGCACAGATCGCTGTCAGTTTTCGTCAGTTGCGTCACCACAAGCTAAGGAAAGCATCCCGCGCGACTTCGTCGGGGAGAAGAGAGGGCGCGCGATATTCCACCGCCATGCTATAGAACCGCAAGGTGTCAGTCTGGGGGAATATGCCACCATGAAATCTCTGCTGCTCGCTTTTCTATCTTTGCTGTTGCCGAGCCTCGCCCTTGCGGAGCCGATCGAAACCCGGAAAATCGTCACGGCTGTGACTGGCGACTTCGACGGCGATGGCGCCGTCGATCTTGCCATGGTGGTCGAGACCGAGCCCGGCCAGCCGATGGACGTCCACTTCTTCCTCAGGGACAAGGAGCACAATTACCTCAAGCCTGTCGAGATCGTGCACGAGCAGGTCCACGGGGAATGGAACGGCTACGACCGGCCGGGCTACGAGAACTCCGACACCGAGCCGGAACTGACGATGCTGCCCAACGGTTCGATCAAATTCTACCTGCCAGCGATGCCGGTCGGCAGCGAACGGACCGACATGACGCTGACCATCGCCTGGCGCAACGGTGCCTTCATCGTCGCCGGCTTCGCCTATAACCATGATGACTATTTGAAGGAGAATGCCGAAAGCGCCTGCGAGTACAATGTGCTGACCGGCAAAGGCACCAGCAGCGAAAAGCAGCCGGACGGCAGCACCAAGCACAAGACCGTCTCGGTCGAAGGCCAGGCCATCGCTTTCAAGGACTGGAACCCGGGCGCTGCCTTCGCCGCTTGCGGCAACTGATCGCCCTGCATCATCGGCGTTTCCGATAGCGCTATCGGTTTCTTCCGTTTTCACTTGCCGTACCGAACTGCCAATTCCCTGCCCTTCTCCATCCAAGCAAAGGCAGTGCGAATGAGCATTTCAAATCAGAAAATCCTGATCGTCGGTGGCGGCTCCGGCATGGGTCTGGCGCTGGCCCGGCGCTGCGTTGAGGCTGGGGCCAGTGTGATCATCGCGGGGCGCGGCGAGAACCGGCTGCGACAGGCGCGTGAGGCGCTGGGCAATCCCGACGAGGCCC
>NZ_RZQY01000447.1:0-4899 GCF_003998575.1 Mesorhizobium sp. M7A.F.Ca.CA.001.10.2.1
TTGCCGAACTGATCGCCGATCGCCTCGGCACGATGCCGGCCGGCGAACGGCGCGCGGCCCAGACACTGATCGCCAACTATCCGATGATCGGCCTGAAAACGGTCGCTGAATTCTCGGCCGCGGCGGGCGTCTCCTCGCCGACGATCCTGCGTTTCGTCGCCCGGCTGGGCTTTCAGAACTATCCGGAATTCCAGTCGAGCCTGCAGGACGAACTGGCGGCGCAACTGCAATCGCCGGCGACAAGGACACTCAACCCGCCCTCGCCTGGCGGCGGCACGGTGTCGCCGATGCTGGAAGCGACGCTCGACAACATGCGCGAGACGTTCAGGCACCTGTCCGACAAGCAGCTTGCCGACATCGCCGCCCGGCTAGCGGACCGGCGCGGCAAGACCTTCCTGATCGGCGGCCGCTTCACCGATCCGCTGGCGCGCTACATGGCCGCCCACCTCGCCGTCATCCAGCCGGATGTCTTTCACCTCGCCGGGCAGGAGAGCATGTGGCGCGACCGGCTGATCGACATGGGCAAGCGCGACGTGCTGGTGATCTTCGACATCAGGCGCTACCAGGACAGCCTCGTCCGCTTCGCCGAGAAGGCGCATCAGCGTGGCGTCCAGATCGTGCTGTTCACCGACCAGTGGCTGTCGCCGATCGCCCGCTTTGCTCGTCATGTTATCGCCGGACGAACCGCGGTGCCGTCGGCATGGGACTCTTCGGCTGCCCTTTTCGTTGTCGCCGAAACGCTGATCGGCGCCGTCACCAGGCAACTGGAAGCAGAAGGCGCCAAACGCATTCGCGAGATGGAAAGTCTGCGTTAGTGCCTGTGCGACGATCCAAAGCGTTACGCATATTTTCTCAAAGGTTACATATATTTAATGTGCGCAGCCCCCGGAGAATTGTCATAAAGACGCGATATCGAGGCGGCTTCTTTGCCTTACAATAGCCTCGCTGCGTCTGCTTCATTCGGGAAACCGGTAGACGGAAGGATTGTTTTACCAACCGGAGTGCCGATGGCCGCCTGGAAACAGATACTTTTTGCACTTGTGGTGCTGGTGGTGGCGGCAGCCGCCTGGCTGCGCTTTTATCCCGGCGCGCCGGACGTGCTGGCACGCTGGGGCATCGACTGGGCCTCCGCGGCAACGCCCCCGGCTGAGACCGGCACCGCCAACGCGAAGCAGGCAAACGGCCGTAATGGCGGCAACCAGCGGGTGAACGTGGTCGCCCTTGCGGCCACTTCGGCTGTTATCAACGACCGCCTGCAGGCAATCGGCACCGGCCGTGCCAACGCCTCGGTGACCGTCAATCCCTACAGCTCCGGCCGCCTCGCCGAACTGCTGGTCGAATCCGGCAGCCATGTCGATAAGGGACAGATCCTCGCCACCCTGGATTCCGAGACCGAAGTGATCTCTCAGGACCGCGCCAAGCTCGCCTTGCAGGATGCGCAGGCCAAACTCGACCGCGTCAGGTCGCTTCGTGCCTCCAATGCCGCGACACCAGTCGCAGTGGCCGATGCCGAAGTGGTCTTGGCCGGCGCCAAGCTGGCGCTTCAGGATGCGGAACTGGCGCTGCAGCGCCGGTCGATACTGGCACCGATCGCTGGCACCGTCGGCATCCTGCCGATCTCGGCCGGCAATTATGTCACCAACCAGTCGGCCATCGCCACGCTCGACGACCGGTCCTCAATCCTGGTCGATTTCCTAGTGCCCGAGCGCTTCGCTGCCGCCGTCAAGGTCGGCGCACAATTGACGGCGACGCCGATCGCCAATCCCAGCAACGCTTATAGCGGCACCGTTTCGGCCATCGACAACCACATCGATGAAAAGAGCCGCACCCTGCTGGTCAAGGCCAAGATCGCCAACCCTGCGGATTCGTTGCGCGCCGGCATGTCGTTCGGCATCACCATGAAATTTCCGGGGCAAATCTATCCGGCCGTCAGCCCGCTGGCGATCCTGTGGGGGTCGGACGGCGCCTATGTCTGGCAGATCGAGGATGGCAAGGCCAGGCGGGTCCCGGTGCGCATCATACAGCGCAACACCGAGACCGTGCTGATCGACGCCGAGATCGACAATGGCGACATGGTGGTCACAGAGGGCACCCAGAGCGTCAGCGAGGGCGGCGCGGTCCGCCTTGCAGGTGAAGAGCAGCGCGCCGCGGACGCCGCCGCAGGCACATGACCAGCCCCGCCAACACTGCCAGCGAGACCGGCTTCACCGCCCTGTTCATCCGCAGGCCGGTGATGGCCTTCGTGCTGAACACACTGATTGCGGTCGCCGGCCTGGCCGCCTTCTACGGCGTCGAGATCCGCGAACTGCCTGATGTCGATCGCGCGGTCGTCACCGTTTCCACCACCTTCGAGGGCGCGGCGGCCGAGACCGTCGATCGCGAGCTGACCGACACCATCGAGGGCGCCGTCGCCCGCGTCTCCGGCGTCAAGTCGATCTCGTCGTCTTCCTCATTCGGCTCAAGCCGCGTCACCATCGAGTTCAACGATGGCGTCGATCTGAATGTCGCCGCCTCGGACGTGCGTGATGCCGTCGGCCGCGTCGCCAACCAGATGCCGGACACCGCCGATCCGCCGCGCATCGTCAAGGCCGACGCCAATTCCGACCCGGTGATGCGGCTGGCGGTGACCTCGGACAACATGTCGATCCAGGACATGACCGTGGTGGTCCAGGACCAGATCGAGGACGAGTTGGCCGCCGTGCCCGGCGTTGCCGACGTCCAGGTCTATGGCGACCGCGACAAGATCTTCCGCATCGACGTCGATCAGAACAAGCTGGCCAGCCTCGGCTTCACGGTTGCCGACCTCAGGGCCGCCCTTGCCTCGGTCGCCTTCGATTCCCCCGCAGGTTCGATCACCACGACCAACCAGGACCTGATCGTCCGCACGACTGCCGACGTCACCACGCCGGGAGAGTTCGAAAACATCATCATCGGCGGCACGACGCGCATCCGCGATGTCGCCACCGTCACACTCGGCCCCGACGTTGGCCAGACCACATTGCGCTCGGATGGCAAGACCGGCATCGGCATCGGCATCATCCGCCAGGCGGAATCGAACACGTTGGACATCTCGACCGGCGTCCAGTCCGCCGTCGCCAAGCTGCAGGAAAACCTGCCCAAGGGCATGTCGATCAAGATCACCAGCGACGACGCGGTCTTCGTCAAGGGCGCGGTGCACGAGGTCGAGATCGCGCTCGGCCTGTCCGTCACCATGGTGCTGATCGTCATCTATGTGTTTCTCCTAGACTGGCGCGCGACGCTGATCCCCGGCCTGGCGATGCCGGTCGCCATGATCGGCACCATCGCCGCCATCTATCTGGCCGGCTTCTCGGTCAACATCCTGACCCTGCTCGCGCTGGTGCTGGCGACCGGCCTGGTCGTCGACGACGCCATCGTCGTGCTCGAAAACATTGTGCGACGACGCAACGAAGGCATGGGACCGCGTGCGGCCGCTGTGCTTGGCGCGCAGGAAGTGTTCTTTGCCGTTATTGCCACCACCTTGACGCTGGTCGCCGTCTTCGTGCCGATTTCGTTCCTGCCCGGCCAGACTGGCGGCTTGTTCCGCGAATTCGGCTTCGTGCTTGCCATGTCGGTGCTCTTGTCCTGCGTGGTCGCGTTGACGCTGTGCCCGATGCTCGCCTCGCGCATGCTGACCGGCGCATCGCTCCACCACGAAGGTGGCCATGGCATCGGCGCCCGCATCGGCGGCGCGCTCAATACGGCTTACAAGCGCAGCCTGCACGCCTGCCTCGACGCGCCATGGATCGTGCTTCTGGTCGCGGTGCTGTTCGCCGGCACCGCCTTCACGCTGTTCGGCACCATCCGCCAGGAGCTGACGCCGACCGAGGACCGCGCTGCCGTGCTTCTGCGCATCAGCGCCCCGCAAGGCGTCAGCCTCGACTACACAACGCAGCAGATGCAGAAGATCGAGAGACTGATCCAGCCGATGCGCGATTCCGGCGAGATCCGCAGCACTTTCGAGAACGCCGGCCAGAACGGCTCCTACAACTCCGGCTTCATGGTGATGACGCTGGCGCCGTGGAACGAGCGCAGCCGCAGCCAGCAGGAGATCATGGCCGAGATCAGCCAGCTGACCAGGCAGGTGCCGAGCGTGCGCATCTTCCCGGTCCAGCCCAACAGCCTCGGTATCCGCGGCGCCGGCAACGGCCTGCAGTTCGCGCTGGTCGGCAACGACCGCAAGGCGCTCGGCGATGCCGCCGTGAAGATCATCGCCGAGATGCAGAAGGACCCGCGCTTCCAGACACCGCGCCTGTCCATCGACCCGACGCAGCCGCAACTCGCCGTGGCCATCGACCGCGAGCGCGCCTCTGACCTCGGCATCGACATATCGGGACTGGCCAACACCCTGCAGGCCATGCTCGACGGCAACGACGTCGTCGACGTCTACATCGCCGACCGCAGCTACGGCGTGAAGCTGGTCTCGACCACCAATCCGATCAACGATCCGACGGATCTGGAGAACATCTTCCTGAAAACAGCCGACGGACGTTTCGTGCCGATGTCGACCATCGCCACGCTGACCGAACGCGCCGTGCCGCCGTCGCTGTCGCGCGAACAGCAGCAGCCCTCTGTGGCGATCACGTCCAACCTCAGCGGCGACTTCGCGCTTGGCGATGCGCTCACCCGCGCCGAGCAAATCGCCACGCCGCTGCTGCCGCCAGGCAGCCGCATCCTGCCGCTGGCCGAGGCGGCGACGCTGGGCGAGACCAACAGCGCCATGGTCACCATTTTCGGCTTCGCGCTGGTCATCATCCTTTTGGTGCTGGCCGCCCAGTTCGAAAGTTTTGTCAGCGCCGTCATCATCATGGCGACGGTGCCGCTAGGGCTGGCCTGTGCGATTTTCGCGCTTCTCCTCTCGGGCACCAGTCTCAACGCCTA
>NZ_RZQY01000448.1:0-4881 GCF_003998575.1 Mesorhizobium sp. M7A.F.Ca.CA.001.10.2.1
GCGTTGATGTCCCAGGCAAGCGAGGGAAAGCGGTTCTGGCTGATGGCAACCAGGCCGTCATGGATTTCGACCAGGGTCGCCGGAATGTTGGGCTCGCGAACCTCGCCCTTCAACACCGTCACCAGCGCGTTGGGTTCCTCGACGCCGGCAGTCAGCAGGCCGCGCGGGCGGTGGTATTTGAACGAACGTCCGTAAAGCGTGACGCCCTTGGCCAGCAGCGCCGACGCCAGCGTGTCGCCGGCATGGCCGGTGTAGGCCGTGCCGTCGAAGGTGAAGCGGATGGTTTTCAGCCGGTCGATGCGGCCGCCGGTATCGGCGCGGCGCGGGCTCATGCCTTGTCCTCCGCCTTGCGGCGCGCGGCGGAGCCATGATCGCCGCGCCCTTGATGATCACCGCGCACAAAGGCAACGCTGGAAATCTCATGCGTCAGCGTGTTGCGCACGACGCGCAGATGCGCGCGGCAACCGCCGGAATGCTGCCATATCTCGTTGTGGTCGCCGGCCGGGTTCAGCCGGTCATAGACATAGGCATTCCACGCCTCGAAATTCTGGGAGGCGGAGTCGGGACGCTCACGATTGCCGTCACCCTGATAGGTGAACTCGATGACGTCGCGCGGACCGCAATAGGGGCAAGTGATCAACATTGGACTCTACCTATTGCTAATGCAGCCGCGGGTTTGCACCCTGGCCCTTGTCGTCGATCACCAGGCCGCGGTGGAAGCGGTCGAGGGTGAAGGGGGCGTTGAGATCGTGCGGCTGGTCCTTGGCGATGGTCCAGGCAAAGCACCAGCCCGAGGCCGGCGTCGCCTTGAAGCCGCCATAACACCAGCCGCAGTTGAGATACATGCCGGGCAGGGGACCGGTGGTGATGATCGGCGAGCCGTCCATCGACATGTCGCAGACGCCGCCCCAGGAGCGCAGCATGCGCACACGGGCAAGGCCCGGAAACAGCGCCAGCATTTCGCTCATCACCTCGTCGACGACAGGCAAATTGCCGCGCTGGGCGTAGCTGTTGTAGCCGTCGATGTCGCCGCCATAGATGAGGCCGCCCTTGTCCGACTGCGACATGTAGAAATGGCCCATGCCGAAGGTGACGACGGTGTCGATGAAGGGTTTCAGCGATTCCGTGACGAAGGCCTGCAGCACATGGCTCTCGATCGGCATCGTCTCGATGCCGGCCAGCTGCATGACGCGTCCGGTGCTGCCGGCGACCGCCACGGCCACCTTCCTGGCGCGGATGTCGCCGCGCGAAGTGGTGACGCCTGATATGCGGTCGCCATCGCGCAGAAAGCCGGTGACCTCGCAATTCTCGATGATGTCGACGCCGCGCCGGTCGGCGCCACGCGCATAGCCCCAGGCTACCGCATCGTGGCGGGCGGTGCCGGCGCGGCGCTGCATCAAGCCGCCGACCACCGGGAAGCGCGCGCTTTCGGAGACATCGAGCGCCGGGATCAGACGTTTGATCTCAGCTTTCGTCATCAGTTCGGCGTCGACGCCGAGATGGCGCATGGCGTTGCCGCGCCTTGCATAGTCGTCGAACTGGGCCGGCGTGTGCGCCAGGTTCAGGCAGCCGCGCTGCGAGAACATGACGTTGTAGTTGAGCTCATGCGAGAGGTTCTCCCACAGCTTCATCGAGTGTTCGTAGAAGCGGGTGTTGGCCGGCAGCAGGTAGTTCGAGCGCACCGCCGTGGTGTTGCGGCCGACATTGCCGGAACCGAGCCAGCCCTTTTCCACAACGGCGACATTGGTGATGCCGTGTTCCTTGGCAAGATAATAGGCGGTCGCCAGCCCATGACCGCCGCCACCGATGATGATGACGTCATAGGACGCCTTCGGGTCAGGCTTGCGCCATGCCGGCTTCCAATCCTTGTTTCCCTTGAGCGCGTTCGCGAGCAGCGAAAAGGCCGAGTACTCTGCCATTGATGTCATCCGGTTCGGGCGATGCGGCAGACTATAGAGCAGGCCGCATCCGCAAAGCCAGTATTGCGCCATCGCCTTTCGACTGGCCGACGCTTGAGATGGATGGATGGGGGTGAGTGATCGGTGGCGCCAATGATCGGGTGGGCTCGCGATACGACGGCTTGCCCCATGATAGGGCCGTCTTTATCAAGGACAGGCTTTTTCAAATTGCCTTTGCCGCCGGTGAGTCGCCAACAAATCATGCTTTTCCGATTGCTTCGTCTCATTTTGATCCTCACGCTTGTCGTTTCGGTGCCGATGTCGTTCGACGCGGCTGCACAAGGGCTTGGCCAGGCGCCAGCCGGGCTGGTCGCCGACCAGCAGAAGATCCTGCAGGACCTGACGACCAAGACCGACAATCTGGAAAAGAAGATCCAACAGGAAGCCGATGAGGATAGCAGCCTCGTCGATATCCGCTTGCAGCTCGAGGAGTTGTCTCGGCAATCGCTGAACAGCGCACTGGCTTTCCGCACGCGTCTTGGCGAGATCAACAGCCGGCTTGAACAGATCGGGCCAGCGCCCGCCGCCGGCCAGCCGCCGGAGCCCGACATCGTCAGCGGCGAGCGCCAGGCGCTGGTGTCGGAAAAGGCGGAGATAAACGCCGTCATCTCGCAGGCCCAGTCCTTGTCGATCCGCATCAGCGGGCTGATCGACAAGATCGGCAATATGCGCAGCGAGTTGTTCCGCAACCTTTTGACCAAACGCTACGTGCTGTCGGATGCGCTGAGCCCGCAGGTTTTCTCCGACGCCAAGGACGAATACACCAATCTGTACAAGGCGGTGTCTTCCTGGCTGAGCTTCGCTTTCAAGTTCAAGTTCCAGGCGATCCTCGCAGCGACCTTCGTGGCGCTCGGGCTGGCGCTGGTGCTGCTGGTCGGCGGCAGGCGGCTGTTCGGGAGGGTGTTCGAAGCCGATCCCTCCAATGAGGACCCGTCCTATCTCAGCCGCTTATCGGTGGCTTTCTGGTCAACCTTGCTGCCAACGCTGGCGGTTGCCGCCTTTCTGGGATCGACGATTTTCTTCTTCAATTATTACAATGTGTTGCGTGGTGATATTGGCCTGTTCCTCAATGCATTGGCGACCGCCATCGGCGTGGTGTTCTGCGTCAACCGGCTGACCAATGCGGCGCTGGAGCCGCGGCTGCCGAACTGGCGCCTTATCCCGGTCGAAACGGGGCCGGCGCGCTGGCTGGTGCGCCTGACCACCGCCATGGCCGTGGTCATCAGCGTCAACACCTTCCTGTCGGTGATCAACGACAAAATGGGCTCGCCGCTGTCATTGACCATTGCCCGCAGTTTCGGCGCAACCATCATCGTCGGCGTCATCCTGATCCTGATGGCGATGCTGAGGCCATTCAAGGCGCGTGATGGAAGTTGGCGGCCGTGGCCGGCATGGCTGCGCTATACGGCGCTTGCACTCGGTCTTTTCACCATCGTCGCGGCGCTGCTTGGTTACATCGGCCTCGCTCTGTTCGTTTCGCTGCAGGTCGTCGTTACCGGCACCGCGCTGATCACCGCCTATATCGGTTTCCTGTCGGCACAGGCGATCGGCGAGGAGGGTGCTTTCGCCAACACCACCGTCGGGCGCTGGCTGTCGGCCAAATCCAGCTACGAGGATACGGCCCTCGACCAGCTCGGCCTTGTCGTCAGCGTTGCCATCAATGTGATGATCGTGCTGGTGTTCCTGCCGCTGATCCTGCTGATGTGGGGTTTCCAGCTGGGCGATATCCAGGCTTGGGCCTACAAGCTCGCAACCGGGATCAACATCGGGTCGGTGACCATTTCGGTGACCGGCATCCTCTCCGGCATCGTCGTCTTCATCATAGGCTATTTCCTGACGCGCTGGTTCCAGGGCTGGCTCGACGGTTCGGTGATGGCGCGTGGCAAGGTCGATACCGGCGTGCGCAACTCGATCAGGCTGGCGGTCGGCTATGCCGGCGTCGCGCTCGCGGCACTGGTCGGCATCTCGGCGGCGGGCATAGACCTGTCCAGCCTGGCGCTGGTCGCCGGCGCTCTTTCCCTCGGTATCGGCTTTGGCCTGCAGAACGTGGTGTCCAATTTCGTTTCCGGCCTGATCCTGTTGGCCGAGCGGCCATTCAAGGTGGGCGACTGGATCGTTGCCGGCGATGTCAGCGGCACAGTCAAGAAGATCAGCGTGCGCGCCACCGAGATCGAGACCTTCCAGCGGCAATCGGTGATCCTGCCCAATTCAAACCTGATCAACAACGCCGTCGGCAACTGGACTCACCGCAACAAGCTCGGCCGCATCGACATCAAGGTCGGCGTCGCTTACGGCAGCGACGTCAAGCAGGTTCATGCCGTCCTGCTGGAGATCGCCCGCAGCCACCCGATGGTGCTGAAGAACCCCGAACCCTTCGTGCTGTTTTCCAATTTCGGCCCTGCCGCCCTGGAATTCGAGATCCGCGTGTTCCTGGCCGATGTGATGAATGGCAACATCGCGCAGAACGACATCCGTTTTGCCGTCCTCGAAAAATTCAGCAGCGAACACATCGAGATGCCCTCGACGCCGCGCGCCGTGGTCGAGGCCCATAAGCCCAAGGCGTGGCCGACAGACGACGACAAGATCGAGGCCGACTTCGCCGAACAGGAGCAGATAAAGGCCGAAGCCGAGGCGGAGAAGAAGCGGCTGGTCAAGTCCCGCAAAACCAAGAAGCCAGATCCGGACTAAGCTGGGACTCCGTCGACCGTGATCCTGCCGGAACCGATTGCGGCATGAATGCGGCATTCAGTTGCGGTTCAGCTTCCATCTCCTATAAGCTCCCATGCAAAGGCGAAATTGCCTTGCGAAATGCAACAGAGGCGGTGGGAACACCGATATTGCACCATGTGGAAGTCTCTCGTCGCTGCCGTCGCCCTGGTCGCCGCCATCGGCTCGGTCCATGCCGCAAGCGCGGTCAACAAGG
>NZ_RZQY01000449.1:0-4874 GCF_003998575.1 Mesorhizobium sp. M7A.F.Ca.CA.001.10.2.1
CGGCCACACAGTCGGCATGCCGGGCATGACAAGCTATGCCGCGAGCAAGGCCGGCCTGATCGGACTGACACAGGTGCTTGCCGCCGAATACGGCCCGAAAGGCGTGCGGGTCAACGCGCTGCTGCCCGGCGGCACAGACACGCCGGCGGCAACCTTCAAGACCCCGGAATCAAGAGCCTTCGTCGAAGGCCTGCATGCTTTGAAGCGTATCGCAATGCCGGAGGAGATTGCCCGTTCCGCGCTCTATCTCGCCTCCGACGCCTCGAGCTTCACCACCGGAGCGGCTCTGTTTGCCGATGGCGGCGTGTCGATCAATCGGACGTGAAGGCTTTTCGCGGCCGGATGCATGTTCATAGCCGCCAGGCAGACGTCCGGTCTTGATTTCTCGCCGCGATTTGGCGATTCCGTTTCTGTCCAAAAGCGGGTCTGGAACCATGATGCTGATCAGAACCTATGTGACTGCGAGTGCGATCGAAGGCGTCGGCGTGTTCGCCGCGGAGCCGATCAGGAAAGGCGCTTCGATCTGGCGGCTCGATCCGGATTTCGACCGGCTGATCCCCATGGACAAATACGAGACGGCACCCCCGCATCTCAGAGAACTGCTCGACCGCTATGCCTATCCGAGCCCGGACCGGCCGGGTTTCATGGTCTATGAAGTCGACAATGGCCGCTTCATGAACCATTCCAGCAATCCGAATACGGATTTTTCGCAATATGGCGGAGCCACGGCGACCCGCGACATCGCCGTGGGCGAGGAGATCACCTGCGACTACGGCGAGTTCTTCGAGGATTTCGAGCTGCTGCACCTCGCGAGGGCCTAGTCGGCTCCTTATCTCAAGGGCAAGTGGCACACTTGTCCAAGGGCAAACAGACGGCGGCTGGCCCCGCAAAATCATTTCCGCTGTGGACAGCGCGGCATGATTCTGGTATCAGCCGCCCCAATTCGTGGTGTAAACCGCCGCGGAGGCTAGTGGCTATGGCCGCTTGCCTGTTGATATCAAACCCGAAAGACAGGATTGCCCGTGCAGGTACTCGTCCGCGACAATAACGTTGATCAGGCGCTTCGCGCTCTCAAGAAGAAGATGCAGCGCGAAGGCATTTTCCGCGAAATGAAGATGCGCGGTCACTACGAGAAGCCGTCCGAGAAGCGCGCCCGTGAAAAGGCTGAAGCTGTCCGCCGCGCCCGCAAGCTGGCCCGCAAGCGCGCCCAGCGCGAAGGCCTGCTGCCGATGACGCCGCGCCCGGTCGCTGCTGGCGCCGCCGGCGGTGCAGGTGGCGCTCCGCGTCCGCCGCGGTTCTAACGCCAATTTTTCGTCCTTTTCGAAGGATATCAGAGGTGGCGCGATGTGGAATCGCCGCCACCTTTTTGTTTTGATGTGACCGGTCCGGAGGGGGAGCCGGACCTGAACGACGCGGCTTGAAGTGAGGACAGGGCAGACATGAACGCAACGAGCGTGGAGCGCGGGACTGCATTGCGTGGTTTCGCCCTGACAGCGGCCCTGCTCTCCGGACTGGCGCTTGCCGGCTGCCAAACGGCGGGCCCGACCGGTGAATTCAACAACATCGACAAGGCGCAAGGGTCGAGCGAGAACATTTCTTCGCTGTCGGCGGTCATCCAGCGCAATCCCCAGGATCCCGAAGGCTACAATGTGCGCGGCTCGGCCTATGGTCGTGGCGGCCAGTACCAAGCGGCGCTCAAGGATTTCAATCAAGCCATCCAGCTCAACCCGAATTTCTTCCAGGCCTATTCGAATCGCGCGCTGATCCAGCGCTTCCTCGGCAATCAGGAAGCCGCGCTCGCGGACTACAACCGTTCGATCCAGATCAACGGCAACTACGACGCCGCCTATATCGGCCGCGGCAATCTCTACCGCAAGGCGGGTCGCACCCAGGACGCCTTCAACGACTTCCAGAAGGCAATCCAGCTCGATACGACCGACGCGCGCGCCTACCACAATCGAGGCCTGATCTATCAGAGCCAGGGCCAGCACAAATTCGCCATCGAGGACTTCTCGACCGCCATCTCGCTGGCGCCGGACGCCGCCGAGCCCTACAACGGCCGCGGCCTCTCCTATCTGGCGACCAACGACGAGGACAACGCCTTTTCCGATTTCAACATGGCGATCAAGCTCGACGGCAGGAATGCCGAGGCCTGGTCCAACCAGGCGCTGATCTATGAGCGGCGCGGCGACAAGGCGAAGGCCGCGAAATCCTATAAGGAAGCCGTTCGCCTCGACCCTACCTACCAGCCGGCCAAGGATGGCCTCGCCCGCGTCAGCTGATCTCGGTTTCGGCAAGCGCTTCCCATACGAATCCGCGTGACATCCAAGTGCCGCGGGATCCTTTGCGTGTCCTAAAGGACGCACTTCGCAACCGGGCATTAACCCAGGCAGGAGGCTTTCGGCCCCTGCCTTGATCGCGCCAAGTTTTCAGCGGAACGGTCTACCCACCCAAGCCGTTGTTGAAAGTATTTTGCGAAAGGACCCTCCCATGATCAAGAAACTCGCCTGCGCCGCTGCCCTCGCCACGACGATGTTCGCGGTGGCTCCGGCCAGCGCCGGCAAGCTGCAACTCGGCACGCTCGATTGCACCATCGACGGCGGCACCGCTTATATCGTCGCTTCCAACAAGGGCGTGTCCTGTGTCTTCCGGCCTCATCATCACGGGCCGTCCGAGATTTACACAGGCATCATCTCCAAGATCGGCCTCGATGTCGGCCAGACGCATCAGGGCCAGCTCGTCTGGGCCGTGCTGGCCGCGACCCGGGATCGTGACGGAGGCGATCTCGCCGGCAGCTACTACGGTGTCAACGCCGAGGCGAGCGTGGTGACCGGCGGCGGCGCCAATCTGCTGGTTGGCGGCCTGGACAGCGCCGTCATGCTGGAGCCGCTCAGCGTCCAGGCGCAGACCGGCGTCAACCTTGCCGTGGCCGTGACCTCGCTCCAGCTGATCCACTCATTCAAGTGATTGCATGGAGCCGTGCGCTCCATGACCCCTCACCCCGCGGCGCGGAACCAGATAGGATGGTTTCGCGCCGTTTGATTTTGGGGGGGAACCATCATGCTGAAGACAGCCATAGCTGCCGCCATGTTCACGACGCTATCCGGAGCGGTGCAGGCGCAGGACCGAGGCATGGAAGTCGGTACGCTTGACTGCGCCATAGGCGGCGGCACCGGCTTCATCTTCGGCTCGAGCAAGGATCTGAGCTGCACCTTCAACCCCGCCGACAAAAGCTTCGCGCCGGAAGCCTATTTCGGCGCCGTCAACAAATACGGCCTCGACATCGGCACGACGAAGCAGACGGTCATGCAGTGGATCGTGCTGACGCCGCTGAAGAACATCTATGCGCCGGGTGCGCTGGCCGGCGACTATATCGGCGCCAGCGCGGAGGTGACGGCCGCCGTCGGCGCCGGCGCCAATCTGCTGGTCGGCGGCTCCTCTCAGGCCTTCACCTTGCAGCCGCTCAGCTTGCAGACGCAGACCGGCATGAACCTCGCGATCGGCGTCAGCCAATTCCAGCTGCGCAGCACCGAGAATTGATCGCGCAACGAAGCCCGCCAACCGAAGGGGCATCCGCGCGAACGGCCCTCAAAAAAACGCTTGAGCTCAACCCCGGTTGAGGTTTTACAAGCCTGCCCCGAGCGCAACAACGCCTCGATCCAGCGCTGTCGATCCGCATGGTCCTGCCGGAAACCCGTACTGGCTTCTGGCGTCCTGCGCTGGCGTCGAGATATGCAAGACGGGGGTGGAAATGACCGAGATCAGCACGAACAGGGTCGACTGGCGCGTATTGTGGGCAAGCGGCGACCTGGCGCGCTTCTGCTTCATCAGCCTCGGCATCCTGCTGCACGCCACCAACGAAACGATGGTGGCAACGGTGATGCCGGCCATGGTCGGCGAACTGGCGGGCGTACAGCTCGTCGGCTGGTCGCTGGCGATCTACGAACTCGGCGCCATCGTTGCCGGCGCGGCCGCCGGACGACTGGTGAGTTATGTCCCCTTGCGCACCAACATGGTGGTCGCCGCGCTGCTCTACGCAACAGGCGCGCTGATATGCGCCACCTCGCCTTCCATGCAACTGTTCCTCGCCGGCCGCCTGATCGAAGGACTTGGCGGCGGTGCGCTGGTGTCGCTGGCCTTCGTCTCGGTCGAACGACTGTTCTCGCGCGCCATCTGGCCGCAGCTTTTCGGCATCATGTCGGCGATCTGGGGCGTCGCCGCCTTCAGCGGACCATTGCTCGGCGCGATCATGACCGAGCTGTTGTCATGGCGCTGGGCCTTCGGCATCTTCACACTCGGCGGCGCCGCCATGGCGCTGGCAAGCTTCCTCGTGCTCGACACGCCGCAGGCGACGAAACCCAAGACGAGCACGGGTAAGGCGCCGCCCTTCCCGTTCGCGGCCCTTGGCTGCCTTGCCGTCGCCGTGGTGTTGATCGCCTCGGCCGGCGTCGACATCGCCTTGCTGCGCTCTTCGCTGCTGATGGCCTTCGGCCTCATCGGCCTGGTGCTGTTCTTCACCATCGACGCGCTGAAGCCGCGTTCGCGGCTGTTCCCGGCGCGGCTGTTCTCATGGCGCACGCCGGTCGGCGCCGGCATGACCATGGTTGCCGCCTTTTCGGTGGCGACCTGTTCCTTCGGCGTCTACGGACCGCTGTTGCTGACCAGCCTTCACGACATTCCGCTGCTGACCACCGGCTACATCATCGCCGCCGAATCGATAGCCTGGTCGATCCTCTCGATCCTGGTCGCCAACGCGCCGCCGCAGCGCGAGCGGCTGATCATCGTCGGCGGCGCAGTGATGATCGCGGCCGGCATCGCCGGCTTTGCGTATGCGATACCCCTGGGCTCCGTCCCGCTGATCCTGATATGTGCCC
>NZ_RZQY01000044.1:0-18381 GCF_003998575.1 Mesorhizobium sp. M7A.F.Ca.CA.001.10.2.1
GAAATGATCGTCGGCAACCAAGATCTCGGCGTGGCGATAGGGTGGCGTGTTGAGTACAAAATTTTCCCGCTCCTTGCCGCCGTCGTCGAAGCGCAGATCGTGGAAGAGATATTGGGAAAAGCCCTCGGCGCGGGGTTTCGAAAGGAAGCGCGCCGGCAGGATCTGGTCGGTATCGACATTGACGCCAGGAAAGGGAACGGCGGTCGCCGTGACCGACTTGAACGGTTCCATGGTCATTCTCCTCGCTGAAACTGGCGAACGTCGGTGAGGTGGCCGGTGATAGCGGCTGCGGCCGCCATGGTCGGGCTCATCAAGTGGGTACGTGCGCCGCGACCCTGTCGGCCGACGAAATTACGATTTGAGGTCGAGGCGCAGCGCTTGCCGGAAGCCACGGTCTCGCCATTGGTTCCCAGGCAAAGCGAACAGCCCGCCTCGCGCCACTCGAAACCGGCGTGGAGGAAGATGCTGTCCAGCCCCTCAGCCTCCGCCTGAGCCTTGACCAGGCCAGACCCAGGCACGATCCAAGCTTCGACTCTCGGATGGACCGTCCGGCCTTTGACGACCGCCGCGGCGGATCTCAAGTCCTCGATCCGGCCATTGGTGCACGAGCCGATGAATACCCGGTCGACCGGGATTTCAGCCAGCAACGTGCCGGGTTCGAGTCCCATATATGTAAGCGCCTTCGACATGGCTTCGCGGCGCTCGGCGGTGTTGGCGCGATCCGGGTCTGGCACTAGCGCGTCGATTGGAGCGACGTCCTCAAGGCTCGTGCCCCAGGTTACCATCGGCGCGATCTCGGCCGCGTCGAGTGTGACTTCCCTGTCGAACACGGCGTCGGGATCCGAGCCGAGCTGCGACCAGCGCTCGACCGCCTTGTCCCAGGCTTCTCCCGAGGGCGAATAGGGCCGGCCCTTCACATAGTCGAACGTCACCTGGTCTGGCGCGATCATGCCGGCGCGCGCGCCGGCCTCGATCGACATATTGCAGACAGTCAAGCGGCCTTCCATGGTCAGATCACGGATGGCGGAGCCGGCATATTCGATGACATAGCCGACCGCGCCAGCGGCGCCGATCTTACGGATAATGGCGAGAATGACGTCCTTGGCGCTTACGCCGAAGCCCAGTTCGCCCTCGACGGAAATCCGCATGGATTTCGGTTTGCGCTGCCATAGCGTTTGGGTGGCCAACACCTGCGTTGCCTGCGTCATGCCGACGCCGAACGCCAGAGCGCCCAGCGCGCCGTGCGTCGAGGTATGACTGTCGGCGCAAACGATGGTCATGCCCGGCTGGCTGATACCCTGCTCGGGGCCGATGACATGCACGATGCCCTGCCGGCTGTCGGCAAGTTCAAACACGGTGAAGCCGAGCTCCTTGGCGTTCTCCATCAGCGACTCGACCATGCCGCGGCGCTCGGCGCTGGGAATGCGCGCAACCTGACGCACGTCAGTCGGCACGTAGTGGTCGGGCGTGCCGAAAATTTGATGAGGAGCTCTCGGGCGCAAGCCGCGCGCCCGCAGGAACTCGAATGCTGGCTGATAACCGTCGTGGATGAGATGCCGGTCGACATAGAGCAGCGTCTCACCGTCCGCGCGGTCGAGGATGCTGTGCTGCGACCAGATCTTGTCCAGCATGGTGAGAGCCGCGCGAGGCCGGCCTAAGCTCATCATATTTTTCTCCCATAGGAAGCAGATCAAACGAAGCAAGCAACCAAAGGCGGTGATGCTCAGCCGCAGCCGGTGAGTAGCATGGCGCCCGCCGATACGTTCGGGGCCATTTTCTAACGTAGTGACGTCCGCCCCAAGGAGTCTTTGTTGGGAAGGGTGTCATCGCAACGCGCGATGACTGGCGATTGTCGCACCGAGTTGATCGGCTCACCATCGATTCTGGCCAAGGCGTGTCGGGTGGACAGCTTCCCCTCCCGACGCTCGTCCACGGGCGCATCCAACCCGACTCCCGGCAACGGGCGTCGATCCGAACAGACCGTCCAAACTACTTCTCTTCAAGCAACACGGGGGGCCCCTGGGGCTTGGAAGCCAGTGCAGTTAGCTGGCTCCTAACAATGCCGCATATCTTTCAAGGGACAGGCCCGCCGAGCGGTCATCTCAAAGCTGACTCTTGCCCCCGTCAACGACGATCTCGGTGCCCAGCATGAAGGACGAGGCGTCGGAGGCGAGGAAAAGCGCCACTTCCGCCTGCTCGGATGGATCGGCGGCGCGGCCGATCGGCACGCGTGCCTGAACGGTCGCCAGCGCCTTTTCGGCGCCGTTGGCGAACGGTCCTTCGCTGGTGAACACGGCGGTCTTGGTTGGTCCTGGCGACAGGCAGAAGACACGGATGCGGCGCGACAAGAGGTCTGCCGAAATCGCCTTGGCTAGGGCCAAGGCCGGAGCCTTCGAAGCCGCGTACAGTGCCATATTGGGCTGACCGGTCTTGGCGGCGATCGACCCCGTCAGGATCACCACGCCGCAATCGCGCATGAAGGGTGCTGCCTTTTGGACCGTGAAGAACTGGCCCTTGGTGTTGACAGCAAAAAGCTTATCGAAATCCTCGCCGGTCCAGTCGGCGAACGGCTTGAACACGGTGATGCCGGCATTGGCGAAGACGATGTCGATGCCTCCGAGCGCTTCCGAGGCAAGCACCGCACCAGCCGCGATGGAGTCCAGGTCGGAGACGTCCATGTGGACGCCGACACTACCCGGACCCAGCTCGGCTGCCAGCGCCTGGGCTTTCTTGCCGTCGCGTGCGCAGAGCGCCACACGCGCGCCTTCGCGGACGAATGTCCGCGCCGCAGCAAGCCCGATGCCGCTCGTTCCGCCGGTAATCAGCGCAGTCTTTCCCGCAAGTCGCATTCACAATCCCTCAATGTTGGCGCCCGCATCCGTCTGGTGGTGAGAACCTACGGGAGGCGGCGGGTGGTAGGAGCCCAGCTCATCTTCGCCGGCACACCCCCGGGCCAAATGGAGCATGCCCCGCTCTGATAGCGTTTGACCGGCTGCTCGGCATTGAATGCTCTCTTTGCCCCTTCATGGTTCAGACGAGAGCGCCGACGCGGACGTGGCGCCAGTCTCGGCCTCTCTTAAAAGCAGGCTTCCATGATCGAAAGTCGCAAACGGGAAGGAAAGCATCGTGCCCGACGATGCCGCGGCCCGGCACATCGCCGATCACGATGCCCCCCTTCCCGAATGGCGTCTTCAGTTGCTGCCCACGACGCTTTAGACAATCCGGGGACGCTACAGTTTGCCGGCTGATCCCGACTGGGGTCGCGTGGTCCGCCGCGCCGCACGCAAATCGAAGGATTTCAAGATTCTCGGTTCAAGAGCAGGAGATTTATACATGTACACCGATCCGATCAGGGTTTTCTGGGTGCCTGGATGCTCGGCCTGCGTCAAGACGAAGGAGTTCCTGACCAGTCTCGGCGTGCCGTTCGAATCCGTGAACCTGCTCGAGAACGAGCAAGGCGCAGCCGACCTCGCCAAGCTCGGCGCGAAGTCTTTGCCTGTCGTATCGCGCGGCGAGAAGTTCACCTTCGCCCAGTCGCTCGACCAGGTCGCCGAGTTCGTCGGCAGGAAGCGAGACGGCGTCGAGCGACTGCCGCCTGAAGAGCTCCATCGGCGCTGGCAGGAATTTCTCGCGGTAGCGAGATCACTGATCGTGGAGATTCCGGTGGACAAGCTCGGCCACCATCCCATTCCGAACCGCCTGGAGCGAACGGTCCTTGGCCTTGCCTATCACATTTTCCAGATACCTGACGTATTCGTCCGCAACGTCGCGGGAGAATTCGAGGATTGGGCGCACTACGTCAATCTTCCCGCGCCTGATGACATGAAGAACAATGCCGACATCCTTGCTTTTGCCGACGCATCGATCGCGACCCTGACGGGCTGGTGGGATGGCTTGCAGGACCGCGCCTGCCTATGGACCGTCCGGACTTATTATGGCGTGCGTTCGGGCTGGGAGGTACTTGAGCGCCAGACCTGGCACTCGGCGCAGCATACGCGCCAGTTGCAGGCGGTACTCGAAGGCTTTGATATTCCTCTCTCCAAGACTGTCGACGCGAAACTCTATGACGGTCTGCCGATGCCGGTCGCCCTCTGGGAATAGCGCCGCCCCGGTTGCCAACGACGGCCTCTCCCGCCATGCCAGCTGATGGCTACGTCGGACCGCTGCTTTTCGGAGCGGGCGCGAGGCAGCGGATAACCGAGGCGGGCGGGCAATACCGTCGAGCCGGGCAAACCCACCAGCAATCTTGGGCGAACGAATGAGCACACGGGTCATCATTATCGGGTCGGGGCCGGCGGGCTACACCGCCGCCATCTATGCGGCACGCGCGCTGTGCAATCCCGTGCTGAT
Organism: Mesorhizobium sp. M7A.F.Ca.CA.001.10.2.1; assembly: GCF_003998575.1. Classification (NCBI taxonomy): domain Bacteria; kingdom Pseudomonadati; phylum Pseudomonadota; class Alphaproteobacteria; order Hyphomicrobiales; family Phyllobacteriaceae; genus Mesorhizobium; species Mesorhizobium sp. M7A.F.Ca.CA.001.10.2.1. The sequence goes on from NZ_RZQY01000044.1 coordinate 4,351, forward strand.
CTGTGGGCCGCAACCTGGTGGACAGCTGACGGTAACCACGGATGTCGAGAACTATCCGGGATTCCCCGACATCGTCCAGGGCCCATGGCTCATGGAGCAGATGCAGAAACAGGCGGAACACTGCGGGGCGACTATCGTCACTGACCATGTCGAAACCGCCGATCTCAGCGAGCGGCCGTTCAGGGTAATCACGTCGTCCGGCAAGCGCTACGAGACCGAGGCGCTCATCATCGCGACCGGCGCCCAGGCCAGGTGGCTTGGCCTGCCTTCGGAAGAGCGTTTCCGCGGCTTCGGTGTCTCCGCTTGCGCTACATGCGACGGCATATTCTTCATCCGCAAGCACGTCGTGGTGGTTGGCGGGGGCAACACCGCGGCCGAGGAAGCGCTATTCCTCAGCAAATATGCGTCTAAGGTCACGCTCGTGCACCGTGGTGCCAGTTTGCGAGCGGAGAAAATCCTGCAGCAACGACTGTTCAACGACACGAAAATCGAGGTCGTCTGGGAGCATGTAGTGGATGAAGTTCTGGGCAACGAAGAACCGGCGCTCTCCGTCGAAGGCATTCGCCTCAGGCATGCCAGAACGGGTGCCGTGCAGAACCTGCCTGCCGACGGGCTGTTCGTCGCGATCGGCCACAGCCCGTCCGTCCGGGTCTTTGGCGACCAGCTCCGACAGAAGCCCGGTGGCTACATCTGGGTTGAGCCTGGATCGACGCGCACCAGCGTTCCGGGCGTCTTTGCGGCAGGCGATGTAAGCGACGATGTCTATCGGCAGGCGGTAACCGCTGCCGGCCTCGGCTGCATGGCCGCCATCGAGGCGGAACGGTTCCTCGCTCACCCTCATTCGTAATGCTTGCGGCTGCGCAACCGGGCCTGGCTCGCTCTACCATGCTTTGCCATATTCTCTCCGCTCCGCCGTCTATCGGTAAAGCATACCGCGGCACCTGGCTCCGAGCAGAAGCCTTATCCTCGCAGTGTGCGATGCCGGCATAAGAATCTACGACTCACCTTTTTGCGCCGTTTCTTTTTATAAGGTCGCCGTACTGCGCCGTCGGCCATGCCGTCGCGAAGTGCCGCGGGAGGCCAAGAGGAACGGTGATGGGCTTTTAGTTGGCGGCAGGAATTCGGGTGCGCTGTCTACGGTTCCTTTGGGACGTGACGCTAGCAAAGTCTCGCTGCGGGATGGAAGCCTCGAAGAAGCAATAAAAAGGGAGAGAAGAATGATTGGATCCTACAAAAAATCAGCCCATGCCATGCTGGCAGCGCTGTCGCTGGTACTGCTGTCGCTCGCTGGCGCCAACTGCGCCAAGGCGGCTGATGACTATCCGAACAAGCCGATCGAAGTAATCGTCGGCTACCTCCCCGGTGGCGCAACCGACTTCGCCGCCCGCGTCCTCGCCGAGTCACTGTCGACCAGCCTCGGACAGCCGGTGATCGTCAATAACCGCCCCGGCGCCTCTTCGGCGATCGCCGTTGATGCCGTCAAGCGCGCGGATCCAGATGGCTATACGCTTCTGTTTGGCAACAACGACGCGATTGCGATATTGCCGGCCGTCAAGCCGGACGTGGCCTACAAGATCCCGGACGACCTGACCTTCATTTCCCGGGTCGTCGAGTTTCCACTGGTGTTCGCTGTCAGCACGAAGCTGCCGCTCAACGCCATGAAAGATTTCGTCGAATACGCGAAGGCCAATCCCGGCAAGTTCAACTACGGCTCTTCGGGTGTTGGCGGTTCGCTGCACATTGAGGGTGTGCGTATGGCCCTGGCGGCAGGCATCGACATCACCCACGTCGCCTACAAAGGTGCTGCCGGTGCTGTGACCGACCTCGTCGGAGGCCAGATCGACGGCATGTTCGGCACGGTGAAGGACATCTCCGCCCATCTCAACACTGGCACCATCAAGCTGCTGGCCGTGACCTCTCCCGAGCGCGTACCGGTAGTGCCGGATGTGCCGACTTTGGCCGAAGCCGGCCTCGGCGACGCCACCGTCACGGGCTGGTTCGCCCTCATGGGTCCCGCGAACATGCCTAAGGAGGTCACCGACAAGCTGAGCAAGGCCGTCGCCGACGCCTTGGTCAAGCCGGAAGTGGCAAAGCGTCTGGCTGACTCTGGCCTGTATACGTCGCCGCTTGCCGGCGCTGAGTTCAAGGATTTCGTGGTCAAGCAACTCGACACGTTCAAGACCATCGCCGAAAAGCAGAACATCCGGATTACCGATTGACGGTTCGTCGCGGGCGGCTCATTCGTTTTGGGCCGCCCTAAGTCTGGCATGAACGTTGCGCGCGGATTGGAATTTTCGATGCGAAATCCGCCAATCGCCCCATATCGCCAAGCGGCATCAAGCACCCCGAACCAGGCAGGTTCTGACCTACCATGGCTCCTGCTGCTTCGGCCTATGATTTATGCACCGGGTCCTCACGATGCCATCTCAACTTGAAAAGCCGAGAGACGTGATCAGTGGGACGCTGGTGCTCGCCACCGGTGCAGCGTTCCTTTACTTCGGTCGCGGGTTGACGGTCGGCAGCGCTTCGCGAATGGGGCCGGGCTACTTTCCGATCGTTCTGAGCCTGCTGATGGTCGTTCTGGGGCTTGCCATCATCGTTAACGCATTGCGTTCAAAAAGCGGGGCAGGCGAGGCGCTGACGATCCCTTGGCGTGCGCTTGTCCTCGTCCTGGGCTCGATCATGGTCTTCGCCCTAACCCTCAAAGGGCTCGGCCTGTTCATCTCGCTGGCGCTCTGCATTCTGGCGACGACCATGGCCAGCAGCTACACGAAGTGGATCCCCTCCATCACGCTAGCCCTCGTGCTGTCTCTCGTCTGCGCCTTCCTTTTCGTCTATGCGCTCGGATTGCCCATCCCGATCATCGGGCAATGGCTATCTTTCGGTTACTGGTGGCCTTCGGCTTCCCCCAGCCCGTGAAAATCACCAGCTGAAGAACATTTTTCATGGACTTCTTTTCCAATCTTGAGCTTGGTTTCCAGACGGCACTGAACCCGTGGAACCTGCTGTACTGCTTCATCGGCTGCCTGCTAGGCACAGCTGTCGGGGTCTTGCCGGGTCTCGGGCCGGTGGCAACAATTGCCATGCTTCTGCCGCTGACCTTCAGCCTGTCGCCCGACACGGCGATGATAATGCTGGCCGGCATCTACTACGGTGCGCAATACGGAAGCTCCACCACCGCCATCCTGATCAACCTGCCGGGCGAAGCCGGCTCGATCGTGACCGCGATTGACGGCTACGAGATGGCCAAGCAGGGCAGGGCGGGTCAGGCGTTGGCGGTGGCGGCACTGGGTTCGTTCTTCGCCGGAACGGTCGCAACGCTCATCCTGGCGCTGTTCGCTCCGGTGCTGGCCGGCTTTGCGCTGAAGTTCGGCCCGGCAGAGTATTTCTCCCTGATGGTGCTCGGCCTCGTTGCATCAGTTACGCTTGCGTCAGGTTCGCTGCTCAAGGCGTTCGCGATGATCGTGCTGGGCCTGCTGCTTGGCCTGGTCGGGACCGATGTCGAGAGCGGCACGCTGCGATACACGTTCGGCATACCGAGCTTGGCCGACGGGCTCGATTTCGTCGCGCTCAGCATGGGCGTATTCGGTATCAACGAGATCATCTTCAACATCGAGCATGAGCAGAAGCGCAACGTAATTGTTCGCAAGGTGAGCAAACTCATGTTGACGGCTGCGGAGCTCAAGAGCGTCATAGCCCCGGTCTTGCGAGGGACTGGCATCGGCACCGTGCTTGGGATCTTGCCCGGCGGTGGCGCAGTCCTGGCATCGTTCGCGGCCTATGCGGTCGAGAGCCGTGTCTCGAAAAACCGGTCGCAGTTCGGCAAGGGCGCTATTCAAGGGGTCGCGGCGCCAGAAAGCGCCAACAATGCCGGCGCGCAGACCTCATTCATCCCGATGCTGACGCTCGGCATCCCCTCCAACCCGGTAATGGCGATGATGATCGGCGCGTTGGTTATCCAGGGCATTACACCTGGCCCGAATGTCGCCACTGAGCAGCCGGCCCTGTTCTGGGGTCTGATCGCCTCGATGTGGGTCGGCAATCTGATGCTGGTCCTGCTTAACCTGCCTCTGATTGGCATATGGGTGCGGATGCTGATGGTGCCGTACCACTACCTCGCTCCGGCGATCGTTGCGATTTGCTGCATCGGCGCTTACAGCGTCTACAACGACTCGTTCAGCATCTACACAATGGCCCTGTTCGGCCTCGTCGGCTACATCCTGATCAAGCTCGACTTCGAACCAGCGCCGCTGCTGCTCGGCTTCGTGCTGGGACCGATGCTGGAGGAGAACCTGCGGCGGGCAATGGTGCTTTCCCGTGGCGACCCGACCGTGTTCCTCACCCGGCCCGGCAGCCTCATGCTGATCGTTCTGGCCGCGATACTGTTGGTCCTGGTGCTGTTGCCCAGCATACGCTCGAAGCGCGAGGAAGCGTTTCAGGAGTGACTTCGGGTAGGAGGGAAAAACCGGCGCGTCAGGCATCTCAGCCAGCGATTGAGTCCTTCCAAAAATGGTGTCGCGCAGGTCTTGACAGAGTTGCATGGGAGCTATCCGAATTGCGGACGGTCGACCGACGCGATTGGCAAGTGACGCCGTGGCCAAGGATGAGCGCTGGTGGCATCGTCCGAGACGATGCATCACTTCCCAATCGCGACTGGGGCTAACGCCGTCGTATCATTATCAGAACTGCGTCGCCTCCTGGGCGACTAGTTGGCCCGTTGTCATCGGAACGTTCCCGATCGACGGACTAAGCCACGCAATTGGGAGGATTTATGCCGTATTCGGATTTCAAGGGGAAGGTTGCGATCATAACGGGGGCCGGTGCAGGTATCGGCCTTGCCATTGCTGAAGCGCTTGTCAAGGAAGGGGTGCGTGTTGCTGGCATGGATATCAATCTGGATGGTGTGAGCCGGGTTGAGCAGCGCGTTGGGAAAGACAAGTTCCTTGCCTTGCAGGTCGACATCACTGATCCGGCGAATTGCAAACGGGGCGTGGATGCTGCTGCAGAGCATTTCGGTGGATTGCATGTCCTCATCAACAATGCCGCGCTCGGCATGAACGCCGTGCACCCACGTTACGAGACTCTCCCCTTGCAGATCGAAGACGTCAGCGAAGAACTGTGGAAAAAATTCATGCTGACCAATGTCTGCGGCACGTTCAACATGTCGCGCCAGGTCGTTCCGCGCCTGCGTCCGCAGAAATGGGGCCGCATCATTAACGTCAGCACGAGCTACTTGACCATGATGCGGCCGGGCTTTTCCCCCTACGGACCGTCAAAGGCGGCTCTCGAAGCATGGTCGATGATGCTGTCGCGCGAACTCGATGAATCAGGCATCACCGTCAACGTCGTGTTGCCGGGCGGGCCGGTAGACACGGCCATGGTTCCCGATAGGGATGGCCTTGATCGCGAGACGCTTATCCGCCCCGAGATGATGGCTCCGATGATTCTGGCGCTCTTGACCAGCGAGGGCGACAAAATAACCGGCAAACGCTTCCTCGCGGTCGATTGGGACAATACGACCAGCGACCCGCAGCTTCAGACCCACCGGACCGCGGCCTGGCCGGAGCTAGCCACTCCGCTCGCAGCGTTGGCGCCGAAGAAGGGGTGAATGTCCTCCATGGACTAACCTCCCATGTACAGCGTGGCGGGAGGGGAACAACCAGCCAGACAAGGGATTTGCCTCTTTCCGGCAAGGCAGCTCTCCTCGAGGGAAGGTCGGGTCGTTGACCGGCTTGATGAAGTTCTGAAAACCGCTGAAGCGGGCGCGTGCCCAGTTGGGCAAAAGATGCGTCCGTCATGGCAGACCGCACGGCCTCAACCAGCGGATAAACGATCACCAGAACCAGAAGTATGGCGATCGGCGCCAACAGCAAATAGGGCAGCCCTTCAAAGCTTTGGCGTCGCCTCTTCGAACGAGCTATGTCCCTCCACTCAGCAGTTACTGAAACTTCGCTCAAATGCGCGACCTCCAGCATGCGCGGACACCAGGGCGGTCGAATTCAGCATTGGGATAGTTGGCTGGACGCGGGCTCAGAGCCTTCGATGGGATGGACCTCGTCGCATTCCACGATGTAAGGCGTGAACGCGGAAGACTTGTCGATATCCAAGTGACACAGCCGGTCCGCCCCCGGAGCGGACATCTCAAGACTGGCAAAAGGATGGCGGCGTGATTGGTCCCAGCGTGAGCCTAGGCTGCGAGCTGGTTCTTCACGAATGCACCATCCTTCATGATGGCGGACATGTAGCGGCCTTGACTGCCCAGCGCAGACAGATCCTTCACGGGATCCTTGTCGACCACGAGGAGGTCGGCAAAGGCGCCTGCCGCGATCGTGCCGACCTTGCCTTCCATACGGACGAGTTCGGCGGCGGTAAGGGTTGCCGATTTGATCACCTCGATCGCCGGCAGCGCCTCCGCGCGGATCAGGAACTCTTCGGACTGATAGCTGTGCATCGAGCCCAACACGTCGGTGCCGTAAGCCAGCTTGACGCCGGCTGCCCGCATCGTCTCCAGCGATTCGGGACCTCTTGCGCGCACCCATTTCAGGCGTTCCACAAAGCCGGGATCCAGCTTCAGCGCATCGGCCTCGCGGATCTGCGCTTCATAGGCGGCGATCGTCGGCGTGACGATCGCACCTTGCTTCGCAGCGGTGGCAGCGGTTTGAGGGGTAATAAGTGTCGCGTGTTCGATCGAATGAATACCGCATTCGAGTGCACGTGCGACGGCCTCGTCGGTGTGGGTGTGCACCGACACATACATCTTGGCCTTGTCGGCTTCGTCCTGGAACGCGCGCAGCTCATCCATCGAATAGCCGAGATATGGCCGAGGAAAATGGGAGGATGCCGCGCCGCCATTGGCCATCACCTTGATGAATCTGGCGCCCTTGCGAACCTCGTCGCGAGCGGCACGGCGGCAGTCGTCGACGCCGTCAACGATGCGTCCTACCGAGCCGAGTTGGTCGAGTTGACGGTCGCCACTGATCATGTCGTAGCGCGTCCGATAGTCCGAATGGCCGCCGGTCTGCACCATGGCCTTGCCGCAAATGACCAGGCGAGGACCTTCGATAAGACCCTGCTCTATCGCATGGACCTGAGCCACAGTCGCGCCGCCGAGGTCGCGTACGGTGGTGAAACCGCGATTGAGCATGCCCTTCAATATCCGCACCGAATGATAGGCGACGAGTTCGTTTGGCAGAAACGAGTTTTCGGCCGGATCGGCAACTCCGGAATTGATGTGCACATGGCAATCGATCAGGCCCGGCATCAAAGTCTTCCCGCGCAGATCGAAGCGATGCGCGTTGCTATCCCGGATCGGCTTGTCTGAAACCTCGTCGATAACATTGCCGCTGACGCGGACGAAACGGTCGTGCTCGCCGTCCTCATTGGAGCCGTCAACGATCCGCGCGTTTTCGAATATGTAGGAAGGCATCAGCAGTCTCCTTGTTGGATCGGTGCGCCGCCACGTGCGCCGCGGAATTTGACGGGCGCTACGGTCAGTAGGTTGCCCTGCCGCCGGAAAGATCGAACACCGCGCCGGTGGTAAAGGAATTCTCCTCTGACGCTAGCCAGCAGATCATGGAGGCGGCTTCGCCAAGTTCGAGCATGCGGCCGCGCGGAATCTTGGCAAGCATGTACTCGATGTGTTGCGGTGACTGCTCCATTGCCCCAGGCGTCTTGGCAACCGCCGGAGTGACGCAGTTGACTGCGATGTTCTGCCCTGCGAGTTCCTTGCCCAGTGACTTCGTCAAGGCGATCACGGCTGCCTTCATGGAGCTGTAGGCGACCGCGTTGGGGTTGCCCTCCTTGCCGGCAATGGAGCTGAGGTTGACGATGCGCCCGTAGTTAAGCTCCCGCATATGAGGGACGATGGCGCGGCAGCAGTTGAAAGTCCCTATCAATCCCACACTCAGGACCTGTGCGAAGGCCTCGGGTGGATATTCCCAGGTCGGCATGTTCGGCCCGACCAACGCCGCATTGTTGATCAGTATGTCGATCTTGCCAAACCGTTCCAGCGTGTGTGCAAAGCCCGCTTCCACCGACGCGAGGTCGCCAATGTCAGTCTCAATCCCAAGCACGTCGCGGGTTCGTCCAAGCTGATTGAGAGCCTTTTGCAACGCAGCGCCATCGCGATCCCAGATCGCTATCCTGGCACCGGATGCCAGCATCCGCTCGCTGACTGCGAACCCGATGCCCTGCGCTCCGCCCGTGACAATCGCTACGCGCTGCTCAAGATCATATCGATTCATGGTCGAAGACGCACTCTGATTGAATTATTGATTGAAGCATGTTCCACGGGGGAACCGGTGGCGATTTCGCGACAAGCGCGTGCCAGAACGTATTGACTGCGATGGCCTTTCGCAAAAGACTTCGTTTGGAATGGCTGCTTCGCGATCCGCGATGATGCCCTTGCGACAGTTGCATCCGTGCGGTCAACAGCTATTAGCAGTGACTGGCTGCGTGTTTCGCAGGCCTGACATGGATGGAATATGCCGGAGAGGGGGAGCTACATTGCGTTTTGACCTTCTTTCGCTTCAGCTGTTTGTCGCCGTTTGCGAAGAGCAGAGTATCGCCAAGGCGGCCGATCGCGAGCACATCGCGGCATCGGCGGTGAGCAAGCGGATTTCCGATCTCGAGATACGCCTCAGTACGCCTTTGTTTCACCGCAGCTCGAAGGGACTGGAGCTGACCGCGGCAGCGCAGGCGCTGCTCCACCATGCGCGCGTCGTGCTCCGCGACTTGAAGCAGATGGAGATTGAGCTTGCCCATCACGCCAGTGGCGTCAGCGGGCAGGTCCGCATTTTTGCGAGTGTTTCGACGATCATCCAGCATCTGCCGTCGGATCTGAGCAACTTTCTGGGGACGCATTCGGCCATTCGAATCGATCTGGAGGAGGGCACCAGCCAGCAGGCCGTGGACGCGGTGGCCGAGAACGCTGCGGATATCGGCGTCTTCGGTGGCGTCGTGCCCCGTCGCGGTTTGAAATACATCCCGTATCGCAGCGACCGCCTCGTGGTGCTGGCTCACAGGGACCACCCGCTAAGCTCGCAAACTTCCGTCAAGTTCGCCGACCTCCCGGATTATGACCTGATCGGGCCAAGCAGGGGAAGTTTTCTGGATATGCTCGTCATTCGCGCCGCGGCTGAGCTGAGCAAACCGTTGAAAATGCCAATCCGGGTCAACGGGTTCGAGACGGTGTCGACAATGGTAGAGGCGCAGATGGGCGTCGGCCTCGTGCCGGCGGGATGTGCCGCCCGTTATGTAACGGGTGGCATGCTTGCGGCAATCGCGCTCGACGAGCCTTGGGCAGTCAGGCAGTGGAACATCTGCGTTCAGGACAGTCAGGGCCTGCCACCACCCGTGAAGCTGCTGTTGAAGCACCTTACCAACAGTTGAGAGGCTGGTCCGCCGGCTAACCGGTGCGTCGCGTCCGACGATGCGAGCTTTCCAAAGGACGACTTCGAAGGGTCCGGGTCGGCCCATATAAGTCCTGCCGCAGAGAGGGCCGAGCGAATGCGCCCGCCTCTTCAACTCAATTTCGAAAGGCAAGGCCTTGAAGATAGTAGTGCTCCCAGGAGACGGGATCGGTAAGGAAGTGACCGCGGAGGCAGTAAGGGCGCTGCACGCGGTCATCGGTAGTGAACTCCCGCTCGAACTCACAGAAGCCGTAATCGGAGGTGAGGGGCTGGAGCGCTTCGGCGATGCCCTGCCGCCTGATACCCTCGACATCTCACGCAAAGCTGATGCCATTCTGCTTGGCGGAACCGGCGTTCCTGAGGATGAGAGGCGAGCGCCGAGCGAGGGGGCCGGTTACGGCCTGCTCAAGCTGCGCAAGGCCCTCGGTCTCTATGCTAACTTCCGCCCGGTCGTGCTTTATCCCGAGCTTGTGGACGCCTCCACACTCAAGCCCGAAATTGTCACGGGGGTCGATCTGATCATCTTGCGTGAACTGACCGGCGATCTCTATTTCGGCCAGCCGCGTGGTGTCTCTCGTGACGAGACTGGCGCGCGTGTCGGCATCAACACGATGCGTTATACCGATGCCGAGATCGAGCGCATAGCGCATGCGGGCTTCCAGGCCGCCGCGAAACGACGTAAGAAACTGTGTTCGGTTGACAAGGCAAACGTCCTTGAAACGATGGCGCTGTGGCGCGAGGTCGTTATCGAAGTCAGCAAGCAGTATCCCGATGTGGAATTGACGCATCTCTACATTGACGCGGCGTCCATGGCCTTGATCCGGAATCCCAAGCAATTCGATGTTGTCGTGACGGGCAATGTCTTCGGCGATATCCTCTCCGATGCGGCGGCCATGTTGGCCGGCTCAATCGGAATGCTGCCGTCGGCCTCCCTCGGCGATCACAACAAGGGCCTATACGAACCGGTCCATGGCACCGCGCCGGACATCGCTGGCAAGGACTTGGCGAACCCACTGGCCGCAATCCTTTCGGTTGCCATGATGCTCCGGCAGTCGTTTGGCCGCGACCAGCACGCTTCGCGTATCGAGCAGGCCGTACGGTCAGTGCTGCGCGAGGGGTATCGGACCGCAGACATCTATCAACCCGGCTGCAGGAAGATCGGCACGAGGGCCATGGGTGAAGCAGTTGTCGAGGCGATCCGCAAGCAGAAGGTTGGCGGGGAGGCGGAATTTGCCTGACCGGCCGCTATGACCTGCTGCTCTCGCGGCAAGTCGGTCGCGTCCGCATCGCCGATTGCGACGACAGGTCACCAAACCGAGACTTACTTCGGTTGACTGACCAGCGGTACTCGAAGGCAAGCCAGACATGTTCGAGCGACGTCACGTGGCCGAAGAGGGCTGAATCAGCCGCCGAACATCATAGGTGCCGGGCCGTAGCGACGGACGGCGGATCGTGAGAGCCGAGGGACGGCAGATGAAACATGGCGGTCCTTTCGAACTTGCCTTCGGTCGTGGATTGCTGAAGCTGGCATTGCCGCAAGGCGCGGAGCCGACAGTAATCCGGAAGGCGTTGTTGCCAAAACTCTTCGACGCCTCTTCAGCAATTGCATCCGCCTTCGCGAATCCGATTGGCTCCGAGCCTTTAGCCCGTCTGGTGGTCGGGCGTCGGAGCGCCTGCATCCTTATCTGCGACATCACGCGCCCGGTGCCGAACCGGCTATTCCTACGCGTCATGATCGAGACAATGATTAAAGGCGACATTCCCGCGGACAGGATCGATGTGCTCGTTGCCACCGGCCTTCATCGTCCGAACGAGGGTGTGGAACTGGAGGAACTGGTCGGCGATCCTTGGGTTCTGAAGACCGTCCGCGTCACCAATCATTTCGCACGCAACGAACACGACCACGTCGATCTGGGACATACGCAGACGCGTGGGACACCGATCCGGATCAATCGGCTTTTCGCGGATGCGGACCTCCGTATCGCTACAGGCCTGGTCGAGCCCCATTTCATGGCAGGCTGGTCCGGTGGTCGAAAGGTTGTCGCCCCCGGCGTTGCCGGCCACGAAACCATCCGCACCTTCCACTCGGCGCGTTTCATGGAAGACCCGCTGTCAGTCCAGTGCAATCTGGTCGGCAACCCGCTCCATGAGGAACAGTTGCAGATCGTACGCAAGGTTGGCGAAATCTATGCGTTGAACACCGTGCTCGATGAAGATCGCGATCTGGTTTGCGTGACCTTTGGCGAGATCATAGCCAGCCATCTGGCTGCGGTCGATTTCATCGCCGACACGACGATGATCGACGTGCCGCGCCGGTTCAAGACCGTGGTGACGTCGTCTGCAGGCTATCCCCTCGACAAGACCTACTACCAGACGATCAAGGGTATGGTGACGCCGATCGACATTCTCGACCCGGGCGGGACGCTGATCATCGCCTCGGAATGTTCGGAGGGCTTTGGCAGCCACGAATTCCGCCAGGCGCAAGCGCGCTTGGTGGAGATGGGACCCGAGCCATTCCTTGCCACGCTTACGGCGAAGACGCTTGCCGACATCGATGAATGGCAGACGGAGATGCAGCTGAAGCCGATGCGGGTGGGCAAGATCCAGCTCTACACGACCGGGCTAGATCGCGAGGAACGCCGCATCACCGGAGTTGAACTGGTCCCCTCGGTAAACGACGCAATCGCGGCCAGTCTTGAACGCCATGGCGACCCCGCCGTTGCCATCATCCCGGAGGGACCATACGTCATTCCGATCTATCGGCGGGCAGGACTGTGAGACGCGTCCACCTCGATGCAGTCGGCGGCATCGCCGGCGACATGTTCGTCGCGGCAATGCTCGACGCGCTGCCTGACCTGCGAGAGCGCGTACTTGCCGACGGCGCTGCAGTGCTTCCGGTTGAGGCCGGTGGCATTGCCTTCGAGGAAGGCGAGAGCCTGTCGATGCGCGTGCGGCGCTTCGGTCTGGTCGCGAAGCGCGCGATTTCGGCTGCAGCGCCACACGCCCATGCGAACGCATATGGTGATGATGATGGCCACCATCACCATCACGATCGCAACCAGATTCCTGATGAAGCGCATGCAGGTAGTTTTGCTGACATGGTGGCACGCATCAAAGCCGCGGATCTCCACGATGGAACGGCTGCCAGGGCCATTGCGATACTGACGATCATTGCCGAGGCGGAGGCGGCCATCCATCGCGTGCCGGTCGAAAGGGTACATTTTCACGAGATCGCCGACTGGGACTCCCTGGTTGACGTCGTCTGCGCCGGCAGCATCGCAGCGGCGCTCGACAAGACGGTGTGGAGTGTCTCGGCTCTGCCGCGAGGCGGTGGCCTTGTGCACACCGCCCACGGGCTGCTGCCCGTTCCCGCGCCTGCCACGGCCGCGATCCTGACCGGTTTCGAATGGCGCGACGACGGGATATCAGGCGAGCGCGTGACGCCGACCGGCGCGGCGATCCTTAAACATCTCACAGCGCCTGGTGCTGGCGGCACGTCTGGCCGGCTTGTGTCGTCCGGAACAGGCGCGGGGACGCGGCACCTGCCCGGGATGCCGAACATTCTTCGCGTTCTCGTCCTAGAGAACGAAGTCTCAACTCCGAGCGACACCATCAGTGTCATCGAATTCGAAATCGACGACATGACCGGCGAAGAGATGGGCGTCGCCTGCGATCGCCTCAGGGCAACGGACGGCGTGTTGGATCTCTCCGTGGGGCAGCGCCTCGGCAAGAAGGGGCGTCCCGCCTCGTCGTTCCGGCTTCTGGCGAGACCGGAACTGGCCGATCAGGTGACGGCCCGGTGTTTTGCCGAGACATCGACAATCGGCTTGCGCCTGCGGGAGGAACGCCGGCTGGTCCTCTTCCGGGAAAACGTCAAGGCTGCCGGACTTGCCGTCAAGGCGGTCCTCCGGCCATCGGGCATCACACGCAAGGTGGAAAGCGATGCCCTTCGAGGCGGAAGCCTTGCCGAGCGCCGCGCCATGAAGTGGCAGGCCGAGACGACCGACGATGAATGACATTGCGCCGGCACAGCGTCTTGACCGCGTTCTTGACCGTTTCGAACAGCTCGCCATTGCTGTCAGCGGCGGCGTGGATTCAGTGACGCTGGCAGCCTTCGCACATCGCAAGCCGGGCCTTGCGGTGACGGTAATCCATGCCGCCTCACCAGCCGTTCCGGAAGAGGCGACGGCACGCGTGCGGGGTCTGTCAGATACCGAAGGCTGGACGACCCTCGTCATCGGAACTGGCGAGTTCGAGGATTCACGCTATCGGGACAATCCCTCGAACCGCTGCTATTTCTGCAAGACCAATCTCTACGATCGGATACGCACACTGACGCCGCATGTGATCGCGTCGGGTGCCAATCTCGATGATCTCGGCGACTATCGTCCCGGGCTGCTGGCTGCCGCCGAGCGCCAGGTGGTACATCCCCTCATCGAAGCGGAAATGGCCAAGGCCGACATTCGCGCGCTTTCTCGCGAGCTTGGCCTGGGCTCTGTCGCCGAATTGCCCGCCCAGCCATGCCTGGCAAGCCGCGTCGAGACGGGAATAGCGATCGATGCCCGCGACCTCGCATTCATCGAGAAGGCCGAGCGGCATCTGGCTGACATTGCCGCCAGTG
>NZ_RZQY01000450.1:0-4870 GCF_003998575.1 Mesorhizobium sp. M7A.F.Ca.CA.001.10.2.1
GCCAGAAGAAGGGTCGCGAGAGCGCCGGTGAGATCACGCTGTTCAAGTCGGTCGGCGCGGCGCTCGAGGATCTTGCCGCCGGCATTGCCGTCTACAAGGCGCTCACGGCCTAGTTCGCCGGTACAGCCATTTTGGCGCTCATCGCGTCGGCGATCACACGAAAATCGTGATCCCCGATTTCGAAAAGGCCAAAGCGAAGCTGATAACCCCAGTTCGACTTGGCCATGGTGAAGTCCAGCCTGTCGAGCAGCGGCTTGATCGGCGCTTCCTCGGCCTTGGCCCACGCCACATCGCGGCGGAAGGGTGTGAAGCCGGCGCCCATATCGCCCTGATAGGGCTCGCCTTCCCGCACGATGCCGATCGCGGTGAAGGCCCGCAGGCCATCTTTCTCGCCCAAAACAGTGTTCGGCGAGTAGTAGACGATGCCATCGCCTGGCTTGACGCGACGCAGCGGTGCCGCCTTGCCGTGGTTGACCTGCATGAAGCCGGCTGCGCGACCCCGCCGGACATGTTCGGCCGACGCCACGGCGATCCAGTACGCGCTCATCTCTGGTTACCATTGGCCTGTTCGCCATCGGACAGCCAATAGACGCGCAGGCGATGATTGTCGGGATCGAGCGCGACAAAAGTACGGCCGAAATCCATGTCGGTTGGCGTCTGCAGGATATTCAGCCCGCGCCCGGACCAGTCGGCATGGGCGGCATCGACCGCATCGGGCGTATCCAGCGCAAAGACGATTTCGGCGCCACCGCCTGACATGGCGGCTGCCGGCTCCACCGTATGGCGCGACCACAGGCCGAACTTGAAGCCGGCATCGAGCACGAACAGCACGAAGGTCGGCGAACTTTCGACCGGCTCACGGCCGAGCAGCGCGCTGTAGAAGGCGCCGCTCTCAAGCGGCTGGTCGACATAGAGGATGATGAAATTCGGGGTGGCCATATCTGCTCTCCAAGGTTCGGTGCTTCGACTTGGCGACCATAAGATGAGCTACTGTCAGATCATGGCAGCAGTCATCTCGAACCACGAGGCTTGTCGAGCGTCGTCCGCCACTCCTTGAGCAGCGCCTGGCGACGGCGCGGATAGCGCGTGTTTGTCGCTTGGAGCTCGGCGATGCGATCGGCGCGAAAATGCCGGAAATCGTGCCGCATCTCGCACCACGCCACCACCACCCGCACCTTGTCGAAGAAGCCCAGCGCAAATGGCCACACGACACGCTCGGACGCAGCGCCGCCGGCGTCGCGGTAGAGAAAGCCAAGCTTGCGCTCGTTGCGGATGGCCTGCCGCACCAGACCAAGATCGATGCTTTCGATGACTGCGGCGGGAGGGCCGACCAGCAGTGTGCTCGCGTCGAGATCCTCGCGCAGATCGTCCGGCAGGACGGCGGCGATCTTGGCCAACGCGTTGGCAGCGGCGGCCGAGAGACGCTGGTCCGGCTGCTTGGCCACCCAGCGCGAGCCGAGCACGATGGCTTCGATCTCCTCGTCGCTGAACATCAGCGGCGGCAGCATGAAGCCGGGCTTGAGCACATAACCGACACCCGCCTCGCCCTCGATCGGCGCGCCCTGGCCCTGCAGCGTGGCGATATCGCGGTAGAGTGTGCGAATCGAAATCCCGAGTTCATCGGCCAGCGCCTGTCCGCTCACTGGCCGGCGATGCCGGCGCAGGCACTGGATCAGGTCGAGCAGGCGTTCGGAGCGGGACATCCGGTAGATTTGCCTGTTTCTTTGACATTGGTCCATCGCGGCCAACCTGAACCGGAGAGGCCGACCTGTCGGACTTGGTTGCGAAGCCGGTTGCCCTATGTCAAAAGCGGCCACGCCGTTCGGAGTTGCCCCCGCTTGAAGTCTTTTCGCGACAAACGCCGCGACAACCGTCCACATCCATCCGCGAAGGGTGCGGCGGACGTGTCACGTCCGCGTCCCGGCCAGGCTCCCGCCAGACCGGAAGCGCCACCGCGCGAGCGCCATGAGGCGAAGACGGAAAGTCGTTCCGAACCGAACTCGGCGCCGCGCATCCTGGCCCGCCGCGAAGGCGCTCTGCCCGCCGAACATCTTCCCGTGATCCTGGAAGTGGCGCCCAATGCCGATTATGCGCTGCTCGACAGCGGCACCGGCCAAAAGCTCGAACAATATGGCCCCTACCGTATCGTGCGGCCCGAGGGCCAGGCGATCTGGCAAAAGGCCTTGCCGGCAAAGGAATGGGAGCGTGCCGACGCCGTCTTCACCGGCGACACCGACGAGGAGGGCATCGGCCGCTGGCGTTTCCCCAAGCTGCCGCTCGGCGAGACCTGGCCGATGAAGCATGACGGCATCGACTATCTCGGCCGTTTCACCTCGTTTCGTCATGTCGGCGTCTTTCCCGAGCAGGCCTCCCATTGGGATCACATGGCCGGGCTGATCGCGGCGGCGAAGCGGCCGGTCAAGGTGCTGAACCTGTTCGGCTATACCGGTCTCGCCTCATTGGTGGCGGCTCGCGCCGGCGCCGAGGTCACCCATGTCGATGCCTCGAAGAAAGCGATCGGCTGGGCCCGTGAAAACCAGGAGATGGCCGGCCTCGGCAGCAAGCCGATCCGCTGGATCGTCGACGACGCGGTCAAATTCGCCGAGCGCGAGGAGCGCCGCGGCAGCCGCTACGACATCATCCTGTTCGACCCGCCGGCCTATGGCCGTGGCCCCAAGGGCGAGGTCTGGCAATTGTTCGAGGATCTGCCCGATTTGACCGATCTCTGCCGGGCGATCCTGACGCCGAAGCCGCTTGCCGTGGTGCTGACCGCCTATTCGATCCGCGCCTCCTTCTTCGCCATCCACGCCCTGATGCGCGATACCTTTGCCGGCATGGGCGGCAAGATTGAATCGGGTGAGCTGATCATCCGTGAAAAGTCCGCTGGCCGGGCGCTCTCGACCTCATTGTTTTCGCGCTGGGTGGCTGAATGAACGAGCGGCATGCAGGCGCACCTGGCCAGGTGAAGGAGGTCACCAGCCTCGCCAATCCGCTGGTCAAGGACATCAAGGCGCTCGCTCAGAAGAAATTCCGCGACCAGCAGAACGCCTTCATGGCCGAAGGGTTGAAGCTGGTTATCGATGCGCTCGATCTCGGCTGGCAGATCAGGACATTGGTTTTCGCCAAGGCCGGGCGCGGCAACGCGGCGGTGGAGAAGGTGGCCGCACGCACGGTTGCCGCCGGCGGCATGGTGCTCGAAGTGTCGGAAAAGGTGCTGGTGGCCATCACCCGCCGCGACAATCCGCAAATGGTGGTGGGCGTCTTTTCGCAAAAATTCCTCGCCTTGAAGGATGTCCGCGCCGACAATGGCGACGTCTGGGTGGCGCTCGACCGGGTGCGCGACCCCGGCAATCTCGGCACCGTCATCCGCACCGTCGATGCCGTCGGCGCCAAAGGCGTCATCCTGGTCGGCGATACCACTGATCCATTCTCCGTGGAGACGGTGCGCGCCACCATGGGTTCGATCTTTGCCGTGCCGGTGGCCAAAGCGACAACCGAGGCTTTCCTCGCCTGGCGAGGCGGGTTTTCAGGCCTCGTCGCCGGAACCCACCTGAAAGGCGCCGTCGACTACCGCTCGGTCGATTTTTCACGCGGGCCCGTGCTGCTGATGATGGGCAACGAGCAGCAGGGACTGCCCGAAAGCCTGGCTGCGAGTTGCGACAGGCTGCTCAGGATTCCGCAAGCCGGCCGTGCCGATTCGCTCAATCTGGCCGTTGCCACCGGCATCATGCTGTTCGAGATCCGGCGCGGCGCGCTCAAGCTCGAGCCAATCCTGGACCAGCAATGAAGGTTGCCCGCCCGTGAGATCATGGTCTCCCTACGCACTGCTTGTCGTCGCGGCCATCGCGCTCGACCAGTGGATAAAATACCTGGTCGAGGCCGATCTGCCTTTTCAGGAGAAGGTTGATCTGCTGCCCTTCCTGGCGCTGTTCCGCACCTACAATACCGGCATCGCCTTCTCGATGTTCTCGTCCTTCGGCGACACCGGGTTGATCGTCATCTCGCTTGTCGTCGTTGCTTTCGTGCTGTTCCTGGCGACGCGGATCGCGCCGTCCCAGATCCTTGCCCGCACCGGCTTTGCGCTGATCGTCGGTGGCGCTCTGGGCAATCTGATCGACCGCGCCGTCTACGGCCACGTCATCGACTATATTCTGTTTCACACGCCGGTGTGGTCCTTCGCCGTCTTCAACCTTGCCGACGCCTTCATTTCGGTGGGCGCGGCACTGGTCGTCTTCGACGAGCTGTTCGGCTGGGGACGCGAACCCAAAGCCAGACCTTCCAAGGATTGACCCCGTGCGGCCATCGCCGCACAGTTCATGTCGCCAAACAAGATCGCGGAGAAAGACATGTCCGAAACCTTCAAAGCCATCCTCGTTTCGCGTGACGCCGAGAAAAAGCAGTCGGTCAACGTAACCGATCTCACCGAGGCCGACCTGATGGAAGGCGATGTCACCGTCGCGATCGAGGCAACGACGGTGAACTACAAGGATGGCCTGGCGATCACGGGCAAGGCGCCGGTGATCCGCCACTGGCCGCTGGTGCCGGGCATCGATTTCGCCGGCACCGTCGTCTCGTCCTCGCATCCCGACTGGCGCACCGGAGACAAGGTCATTCTGAACGGCTGGGGCGTCGGCGAAACCCATTTCGGCGCCTATGCTGGCCGCGCCCGCGTCAAGGGCGACTGGCTGGTGCCGCTGCCGCAAGGCATCAGCCCGCATGACGCGATGGCCGTCGGCACCGCAGGCTATACCGCCATGCTCTGCGTCATGGCCCTGGAGCGGCACGGCATCCTGCCTGATCGCGGCCCGGTGGTGGTGACGGGGGCGGCCGGCGGCGTCGGCTCGGTCGCGGTCTCGATCCTGTCCAGCCT
>NZ_RZQY01000451.1:0-4867 GCF_003998575.1 Mesorhizobium sp. M7A.F.Ca.CA.001.10.2.1
GGCGTGGCGCAACCTGAATGCGATGGCCCGCGACTTCACCAAGGATAGCCAGGGCTATGTCAATGGCAATGTTTCCGGCGACCATGTGCTCTACACCAGCAGCGGGCTGCCGGCCGAATTCAGCTGCGAACGGCCGTTCGGCTTTCACTCGGTCATGCTGAGCGCCGCCTGGCTGGCGTCAGAAGGGGAGGTGGCGCTGATCGAAAGCTGGCTTGGCGAGCAGCTGATTGCAAGCGACGAGGTCACGCTGTCGGCGCTGACGCCGCTGCACTACGCCCCAATGCTCAAAGCTGTAACGCGTGTTCGCCTGTCGACGAAGCACTATTGGCAAATGGTCGTGGACGATCTGGTCTTAACGCGCTGAGATTTAGGCATGCCAAAGCGGAGCGAAATTTCGCCCCGCTTCAATCAGGTTATGTTGACGGTCAGCCCGGCACAATAATAATCGAGGCGCCGTTGGCCGCAGTGATCGCCGACAACCGGCCTTTTTTCAAGAACGATGGCTTCACATAGATCTTTTTCATATCAGACTCTCCTAAAATCCCGATCCGATGATGCCAGACTGCGGCCATCTGTCAACCATGCGGCTGGAATCGGTAAAACTGCAATAAATCCAAGGAGGAGCGGCAAGGCGCCCGCCCTCCAATTCTTGTTTACGCCATCCCGGATCGAAGGCCTTCGATGCTTTTTCTGGAATTGCTCCAGCGCCAGGCGCGTTTCGGCCAAGAGTGTGCCAGATTATATCGTGGCGCTGGTCGAGCCGTTTGCCGTGACGGCTGAAAGCTTGCCCTTCTTGACGAGAGCCGGCTTCGCGTAAGTCTTCTTCATGGTAATCTCTCCTCATCCCTACGCGAGAATGGCAGATACGCAAGATGTGTCAACCAAGCCGGGCGTCCACACGGGCTCTTGGCGACACGAGCTTGCGGCTGATAGTCTCGACGTCGACATGCGGGGCAACCGTCACATGGTGAGGGCCGCAACAACGCCCGAGGGATTTCAATGAACAAGGGTGCCGACAGATTGCTCGCGCTTGCCCTGGTCGTTGTCGCCGTAGGCTGCCTGGCGCGGATCTATTGGCCGGCAATCGGCGAGGCTTTCCTCTGGCGCGGCTTTTCAGGCCCGCCGATGGATCCAGCCTCGTTACGGCTGGCGGGGTTCCTGGTGGCGGCGTTCGCCTGCCTGCTTGGTGCAGGGCTGTTTTGGGCCGGCCTCTTGCCGGACCGGTCGGGCCAAGCAGCGGGCGCGCCGCTGTTTGGTCGCGCGGCGGAGATGCAGGACGTTGGCACGCCCGGCCTGCGCAGAGTCTTTCTCGTCCTGCCATTGGTCGTGGTCGCCGCACTGGCCGCCGACCGGTTCGGCCCTTGGCATGAAGGCGGCGACATAGCCAGCGAGCCCGTCGAACCGAAGGCCGACGAACCCAATCCTGGCGAGCCGAAGGCCAACGAACCCAAGGGGCAGGATGTCGCCAGCGCGCCGCCGGCCTCAGAGCCGGCAGCCCCACCGCCTGCACCAGCAGAAGCTGCTTCGCCGCCGGAGGCCGCCGATCCGCCTGCGGCACCGGTCCCACTGACGCCGCCGGCGCTGGTGCAACCGACCCCGCCAACGCTAGTGCCGCCGACCGCGCCCGCGCCTCCGGCGCCGCCGGAGGTCGCGGTCATTCCGCCGCCCATCGTGGCGCCATTGCCGCCGGCTCCGCCGCCGCTACCGACGCAGCCCGAGGGCCACCGCGACTCGGTCGTCTGGCTGGCGGTGGCGCCCGACGGGCACTCGATCATGAGCGCCAGCACCGATCACACGATCAAGCTGTGGGACATCGCCGCCAAGCAGCTGATCCGCACTCTCGGCGTGCACAAGGATATGGCCCGCACGGCGCTGTTCATGCCCGACGGCGTCAGCGCGCTGACGGCCGGCGACGACGGCGAGATCGTGCAGCGCAAACTTTCCGACGGCGCGGTGCTGCATGTCTTCTCCTCGGGCGGCAATGGCGGCGTCAGAAAGCTGGCGATCAGCCCGGACGGCAAACATGCCATCAGCGGGCACGACACGGGCAATGTCATCGTCTGGGATCTCAAGAAGGGCGCTGTGCTGCACGCCATGAGCGGGAACGGCTGGTCGGTCAGCGCCGTCGCCGTCTCGCCCGATGGCAGGCAAGCCCTCAGCGGCAGCATAGACGGCACACTGAAACTTTGGGACATCGAAAGCGGCAAGCAATTACGAAGTTGGCACGGGCATGAGCGAGGCACATATGGCGCCGCGTTCACCGCCGACGGGCATCATCTGGTCACCGGCAGTGGCGATTACACGATCAAGCTCTGGGATCTAGACAGCGGCCGCGAAGCGCGCCGCTTTGAAGGCCACGAAGGCACCGTCTACTCATTGGCGCTGTCGGCCGACGGCCAGCGCCTGGTCTCCGGCTCGCTCGACGGCACGGCGCGGCTGTGGGACATGGACACCGGCAACCAGATCGCGATGTTCGATAGCCGGACCGGCCCGATCTACGCGGTGGCCTTCACCGCCGATGGCACGGTGGTGACCGGCGGCAACGACCGCACCATCAGGGATTGGCCGGCCGCCGGCGGCGACAGCGTCGTGCTGTTTGCCGGCGCGCCGGAGTGAACGGAACCTTGATCGCATTGTCCGCCGTGCTATGAAAAACCATGTCAGCTCCCAGCCTCCCGGACAACGCGCCGCTCATTGTCATCGATCTCCAGACCGGCATGTTCGACGGTGTGCACGAGCCGCCGATCCATGATGCGCGAGATATTGTCGAGCGCACCAAGGCGGTGATCGATTGGGCGCGGCGCGGCGGGCGCAAGGTCGCTTTTATCAGGCATGACGGACCCGATGGCGACCCGTTGGCACCGGATGAGCCGGGCTGGCCGGTTTGGCCCGCGCTCGGCCAGGCGGCGGACGAGCCGACCTTTGCCAAATCGGTGCGCGATGCATTCAGCAATCCCGCCTTCGGCGATTGGGTGGCCGGGCAAGGTGCGGGTGCTGTCGTGCTCTTGGGCGCACAGACCGATTTTTGCGTGGCCGCGACGGTCAAGGGCGCGGTCGCCAGAGGGCTCGGCGTGACCGTGGTGTCCGATGCGCACAGCACGCTGGACAATGCCAGCGAGAGTGCCGAACAGGTCATCACCAGGCACAATGGCGAATTCGCGGAGGCCGGTGTCAATCTGGTGACCACAAAGGCGCTTGTCGGCGGCTGAAGCCCGACCGTCGCCGCAGGCGGCATTATCAGGCAGGCCGGGTTGAGGACTTCGCGAGGGAAGGCAGCGCCAGGCGGCTGCCGTGGTCGACGCGGACGGGGGGGCGCATTGTTGGGATGGCTCGGGCGCCCGCGTCAACCAGGGCGGCTCGTACCGCCGCATTAGCAACATTGCACATCGCAGGTCGCTCGAAACTTCCGCGAAAGCGGAATAGGCCGGAGCAAAAGTGCGGATTCGGCTGAGACTTTCGGCGCGCTTTCCCGGTACGGGGAATCAAAAAGTCTGCTGGTTGTCGGCATGCCCCTCAAGGCGTCCGTCGCTCCTGCACCGGATCGGCGAGGAACGACGCCGCAATCAGGTCGTCGGCATCGATCCGGCCATGACGATCTTCCATGATGGCCGCGACCTTTTGAAAGGTTTTCATTTCGGCATCCGTCACCCGCGCATTGCGCATTCTGGCTTGGAGATCGGCCAGGCGAACGCCCAAAGCAGGGGATCTCACAGCTTTGCTTGTCATCTTCACTCGTCCTGTTTGGAACCTGACATGTGCGACCCGCCGCCATGGCTGGCGGCGGGTTTGGGACCGTTCGAAATTCAGTCGTAGACCTTGACGATCTTGCGGGTGCCCGGATCCACCAGGACTGTGCGGTTGTCGACGACCACGTAGCGGTATTGGACATCGGGGATCTCATGAAGCTCGACCGTTTCCGGCAACGCGCTACCAATATTCAGTTCCACACCGGGAACCTTGACCGAAGCGAGGGGCTGCTTCTTCACATACTCGCGGATGACCGTGTCCTGTTCAGGCTGAATGACGACGTCCTGAGCGGCAACGGCGCCGACTCCGGCCAACATCAATAGCGCCGCAGCGGCGCCCGTTAGGTGCATTTTCATACTGTTTCTCCTTGCGAGTCAGCATGACAAGATCGTCCAACGCTGACGAGCAACTGAACTTGAGCCAAATGAAAATGTTCCTCCGCTGGGGCTTCGGTCGGATGAGAAGTGCGACTTAAGTCCGGTCCGCGAGCGCATTGGTCTTACCGACGGGAACGGCTCTCTGTTCACGACTGTTTGTCTCCCGGATTCGGAGAAACAGATGGACAAAAGTGTTGGCCAAGCGCGCTGGTTGCTCGCACCGATTTTCGCGACGGCCGTCACCTTTCTGGTGATGGGAATAGTCCTTGGCTGACATGTCGTCGATCGGCGCAGCAACGTCCCTTCCTGCGCTGATAGGATTCGCAAGCCGCTTCGGCGGCTGGCGAATCCTCTATCTTCACCACGCGCGGGCCTGCTCATTCGGCAAGCGAGCGCTTCGTTCAGCTTATGCAACGTTGGGAGGTTTACTATGGATCGGCGATCCTTCTTGACAGCAATGTTTGGCATTGCCGGGGCAGCAGCCCTTGCAGGGGCAATTCGCCCGATCGAAGCAGTGGCCGGTGTTCCAGGCGCCGGAAACGGCATTCTCGATGAAATAGAGGCGTCACAAACAGAGGCCTTCGACGACGGTACACATGCGGAGGTGCAGCCGGTCGACCATCGACGCTGGGATCGGGACTGGGATCGGGACCGGGATCGGGACTGGGATCGGGGCTGGCGCCGGCGCCGGCACGGGCGGCGATGGAGACGGGTCTGCCGTAGTTATTGGCGGCATGGTCGCC
>NZ_RZQY01000452.1:0-4859 GCF_003998575.1 Mesorhizobium sp. M7A.F.Ca.CA.001.10.2.1
GTTCGGGCTTGGCCATGACGGTCATTTCAATCTCCTGTCTGCACGCACGACCAGGATCGAGCGCAACGAAAGCTGTTTTTGCGAGCCGCTATTCGGCGGGCACATGTTTGGTGGCGACTGCGTGGCCGGCTTTCTTGGCGCGGTACTCGCTATAGGCGGCGATCAGCATGTCCTCGTCGCGATATTGCGGCACCCAGCCGAGCTGGCGCCCGGCCTTGGACACGTCGAGCACGCAGTCCTCGTCGGCGATCAGATACTGTTCCGGGTCCATGATCGGCATGTTCAAGAGGTCGAGCAGGTCCAGCGTGCACTTGACCGCCCAGCCCGGTGTCGGGATCAGGATCGATTTCGAGCCGGCATGCCGGATCAAATCGCCGAGCAATTTCTTGACCGGCGGCGGGTTGAGCGAACCCAGATTATAGGCCTCATTAGGCACGCCGGCCTTCCAGGCCGCGCGCGCGGCCTCGGCGCAGTCGAACACCGAGATGAACTGATAGGGGTTCCTGCCCGAACCGATCATCGGCACCGGAAAATTCCAGTCGATCAGCTTGAACAGCTTTTCCAGGATGCCGAGCCGGCCTGGGCCGATGATCAGGCGCGGGCGAAACAGCGAGATCGACATGCCGCGCTTGCGCCATTCGGCCGCCAACTCCTCTGTCTTCTGCTTCGACCAGCCATATTCGCCCAGCGGCGCCACCGGGTGCTCCTCGGTCATCGGCTGCGTGACCGTGTGGCCGTAGATCATGTCGGTCGTGTAGTGGACGAGTTTTGACGCACCGGCTCTGTCCATGGCCTGCATGATGTGCTCGGTCCCATGAAAATTCACCGGGAAGAAGAAATCGTGCCGCTTGGAGCGCACCTGGATCGGCGACAGCATCTTGGCCGACAGATTATAGACCATGTCGTCGGCCTTCAGCCCAACCGCCGCGACCGATGCCGGATCGATGACGTCGCACTGGACAAAGCGGACAGTGCGGTAATGCGGCAGGTCGCTCTTGACGATATCGGCGACGACGACCTCTTCACCATCGGCCACAAGTTTCGGGGCGAGATGGCGGCCGACGAAACCGTCGCCGCCGAAAATCACATGTCTCATCTAACGATCTCGTTTGCTTGGATCTTGTCAGGCGTGATGGAAGCCGTCTGGTCTTCATGCCCTCGCTCGCCCAAATCCCGGCCACTTTGGGCGATCAGCACCGTGCCGACGCAGATGAAGGCGATGCCGGCGATGCGCCAGCCATTGAGGTCCTCGCGGAAGACGAAATAAGCGAAGATGGCGACGGCAACATAGGCGAGGCTGAGGAACGGATAGGCGAAGGAGAGCTCGACCTTGGACAGCACATAGAGATGCGATGCCATCGAGATGACGAAGGTACACAGGCCAAAGAACACCCAGGGGCTGAAAACGATCTGCAGCAACTTGACGAGCGGATTGACGCCCTCAAACGAGATCGGCCCGAGCGACATCATGCCTTGCTTCAGCATCAGCTGCGCGGCGGCATTGGTCACCACTGTAAAGAGAATGAAGACGATGTATTTCATGTGTTCCAAGCCACCCCCTCGCGATTCCTACTACAAACCCGCAAACATTTGGTGAAGTCCCAACAATATTTTGAGTAAATCGCGTTATTAAGCATCGATTAACCGGGAATTATTCGAGTTTTATCTATTCGGCCGCCTCGACCGAGCCTCGTCGCGCATCCAACCTCTTCGCGGTGCGCGCCCAGAAGTCAGACATGAAGGCGTGGTCGCGGAGCGCTTCCAGCCGCCGCCATTCGGGAAAGGACGAGGCGAATATCTCGGCGGCCATGCGGGCGTCCTTATATGGATTGACCGCGCCGCCGGCCTCGACCGTGATGCGGTCGAGTTCCCGCAGCAATGTCAGTGTCGCGGCACCCCTGTTGGGGAAATCCAGTGTCAGCGTGTAGCCGGAACGCGGAAACGACAGCAGCGCCGGCGAGCGGATGGAGCCAAAGCGTTTCAGCACCGTGAGGAACGAGCCCTGCCCGGCTTGCCTTGCAGCCGCCAGCAATGCCGGCACGGCCTCGCGCGCCGTCTCTTCCGGCACCACGCTCTGGTGCTGGAAAAGCCCTTTCGGCCCATAAAGCCGGTTCCAGTCGCGCACGCCGTCGAGCGGGAAGAAGAAGCCCTGATATCCGGCCTGGCGCTGCACGGTTGCCCGGCTCTTCCTCCACCTGTAGGCAGCGTTGAAGGCGGTCAGGAACGGCCGGTTGAGCACATTGAACGGCGGCTGGACCGGCACCGAGAAAGTGCCGCCGACGCGCGAGGCGGCATGCGAGCCGTGCTCGGCGTGATTGCCCGACAACAGCAGGCCGCGACCGCTGTTGCGGCCGCCGGCCAATTGGTCGATCCAGGCGACCGCATATTCATTGGCCTGATCGGCCGCCTCGGCCAGGCCGAAGAATTCGCAGAGATCGCGAAACGGGGTCGCCTTTTCGACGATGTCGAGCGAATGCACCCGCATCAGCCGGATCGAGGCCGACAGGATGAGGCCGGTCAGCCCCATGCCGCCGATCGTTGCCGCAAACAGCCGCGCATTGTCCGATGCCGAGCAGCGGTGGGTCTTTCCGTCGGACCTGAGCAGCGTGAAGCTCTCGACATGGCAGCCGAATGTCCCGCGCCGATGATGGTTCTTGCCATGCACGTCGTTTGCGATGGCGCCACCCAGCGTGACGAATTGGGTGCCGGGCACAACCGCCGGGAAGAAGCCGTGTGGGGCAGCGTGGGCGATGATGTCGGACAACAGCACGCCGGCATCCGCCTCGAGAACACCGGTTTCGGCGTTGAAGGCACGAATCCGGTTCAGCGAGCGCATGTCGACGACCGCGCCGGCCGCGTTCTGGCAGGAATCGCCGTAGGAGCGGCCATTGCCATAGGCAAGCAGTGACGCTGGCTTGGCCTGACCGCCCTTCAGCAGCGAGATAGCCTCGTCGGCACCGATGGCGCGCGGCGCCGGCGGCGTAGCAAGGCCAAAGCTCGGGAACCGCTCAGTGGCCATGCCTACCAGCCCCCGATGACCAGCATCACTGCACCGATCAGCACAACGATCTGGCTGCGCCAGTCGCGGATGATGAAGACGACCGGATCGTCATGCATCTCGTTGCGGCGCGCCAGGATCCAGACGCGCATGGTGAGATAAAGCACGATCGGTGCCAGCGGCCAGATCAGCCACGGATGCGGATAAAGCTCGCGCACCGCGACACTGTCCATGTAGAGCGCCAGCACCAGCGCCGAGGAGAAGGCCGAGGCCATGCCGGCCTGGGCGACGATCTCCTGGTCTTCGGTGCGATAGCCGCGGCCGGCAATGCGCTCGCCAGGCGGAATGGCGGTGGTGCGCAGTTCGACGAAGCGCTTCACCAGCGCCAGCGACAGGAAGAAGAAGATAGAGAAGGCCAGCAGCCAGAACGAGACGTCGACGCCGGTCGCCGCCGCACCGGCCAGGACGCGGATCGTGTAGAGGCCGGCGAGTGTCAGCACATCGACCAGCAGCATGCGCTTGAACGACAGCGAATAGGCCGTCGTGACGACCATATAGCCGCCGAGCACAGCCATGAATTCGGGCGACAGGAACAGCCCGGTGCCGATGCCGATCGCCAGAAGCACCGCGATTGCGCCAAGTCCGAACGGGATCGACAGCGCACCGCTGGCGAACGGCCTGTTGCGCTTGGTGAGGTGTTTGCGATCGAGCGCGAGGTCGAAGAAATCGTTGAGGATATAGATGGCCGATGCCACCGAACTGAACGAGACGAATGCCAGCAGGCATTGCCAGATCATGTCGGTGTTGAAATATTCATGCGAGAGCACCATCGGCACTGCGATCAGCGAATTCTTCAGCCACTGATGGACACGCAGCATCTTGACGATGGTCCGCAAAGTCGGCTTCGGCGCCGGCATCGTCTCGGCGCCATGCGCTGCCTGCCAGCGCGCGGCATGGCGGTCGGGCGCGACGACGATCGCGTTGCGCGCTGCATCGAAGACCTGGAGATCGTGACGGCTGTTGCCGGCATAGTCGAAACCGCCATCGCCATAGGCTGCGATCAGCGAAGCGCGCTTCCTGCCCGAGGTGAGATTGGCGAGACCATCGGTGGCCAGCACCTGGTCGAAAATGCCGAGATGGGCCGCGATGGCGTCGGCGAACTTGCGCGGCGTACCGGTCGCCAGCACGATCTTGCGGCCCTCGGCGTGTTCGGTCCGGAGGCGGCAAAGCAGCACCTCGCGATAGGGCAGCGATGCCGGATCGATGTCGATGCGCTGCGCGATTGCCTGCTTCAGCCGCGCCGGCCCGCCGGCGATCCAGAACGGTACCAGGAAGATATAGAGCGGGTTCATCTTGAGAAGGATGAACAGCCCTTCCCACAACAGGTCGGTCGCGATCAGCGTGCCGTCGAGATCGACCGCAAGCGGTATTGCGTTCCTGTCCGACCGCGCATCCATGTCCGTCCTGCCCTGCCCGCGTAGAGTTGCGCGCCGCTTTCCGGCGTCTTGAGGCTGGTATAGCGGGCGATGGCGTAGCGAACGTTAAAACGCCCGGTTGCAGACGGCTGCCGTGACGGTATTTCCGGCGTCATTGTTAAGCGACTGCTACCGGAAACGATAAAAGGCCGAGCAAACGCCCGGCCTCTCAAGATATGCCAACCGGAATTACTTGATTCGGGCGACGCCGCCCGAGATTTCGATGGTTTCCGAACCGGTCAGAGCTTCGAGGTCGCCGTTCGGCAAGGTGACGAAACAGCCATTCGGGCAGAACTCAACCGTTTCGCCGCCAGCCAGCGCGAGGTCGGTCTTGCTGCCGCCCTCGGTCACGACCAGCGTGCGGGTCTCGGCGTCCTTGTTGACCG
>NZ_RZQY01000453.1:0-4857 GCF_003998575.1 Mesorhizobium sp. M7A.F.Ca.CA.001.10.2.1
CCCCTGCGCCAGCCGCACCCAGTACCAGCGCTGTGAAGATTGCAACGAGGCGACATGCCAAGTCCGACATCTGATGCTCGAGGTCCGGCAGGCGATCGCCGAGGTGCTCGATCAGCGCAGCCTCGCCGAAATGCGCGATATCTCTCTCGACGACCTGTCGGTCGCGAGGGACATCGGCGATCTGCCGGTCGCGGTGAAGGTCCAGGCCTGACACTGGCGTTGCGCAGAGCGAAGGCACGCCTATGACCGGGCGCGCCAACTCCATCATCATTGTCGGCGGCGGCGCCAGCGGCGTCGTGCTGGCCGCGCATCTCCTGAAGTCGCCCAATCCCGACCTGCGTGTCACGCTGATCGAAAGGCGCCCGCATTTCGGCCAGGGCATCGCCTATTCGACACTGCTGTCGGCGCATGTCTTGAATGTCAGCGCCGCCGGCATGAGCGCCTATGCCGACGATCCCGGCAATTTCTGGCGCTGGCTGCAGGAGCGCGGCCTGGCAACGGCCGAGCAGGCGCCCTTCTATGCGCCGCGCAGCATCTATGCCCGTTACCTCGGCGAGTTGCTCGACGAGCTGCAGGCGCGCGAAAAGCAGACCGGGCGGCTTCGGTTGATCCGCGAGGAAAGCCTCTCGATCACGCCCACCGCATCCGGTGTCGAAGTGGCGCTGGCCAACGGCACCAGCGTCGTTGCGCATCTCGCCGTGCTGGCCACCGGCCACGACGAGGAGCCGGCGCAAGGCCATGCCATCAGGATGGGATCGGAAGCCGATACAGCACTTCCGACCGACGCCGGCGTCATGGTGCTGGGCACCGGCCTGAGCATGGTCGATGCCTTCCTGGCGCTGGAACAGCGCGGCCATCGCGGCGACATCATAGCTGTGTCGCGGCGCGGCCTGTTGCCCTCGCCGCATCGCAAGGGCAATCCGATCAAGCTCGACGTCGCCGACATTCCGCTCGGCACCCAGCTCTCCTATTTCGTCGGCTGGTTCCGCGACCTGATCAAGGAAAACCAGAAGGCCGGCATCGACTGGCGCGACGTCGTCGACGGCCTGCGGCCGTTCAACCAGAAGATCTGGCAGAACTGGCCGGCTTCCGCCAAGCGCCGCTTCGTCGAGCACACCAAGGCCTGGTGGGACATCCACCGCCATCGCATGGCGCCCGAGGTCTACACCCGTGTCACCGAAGCCGTGCAATCCGGCCGCATTCGCCTGGTCGCCGGCCGCGTCGTCGACATCGCGCGCAACGGCGAATTCACCGTCCAGGTCCAGTCACGCCACACGCAGCGTCTCGAGACCTTCGAGGTCGCCCGCATCTACGATTGCTCTGGTATCGTGAGGGACATCTCGACCTCATCGAACAGCGTCGTGCGCTCGCTGGTCGACCGCGGTCTGGCACGGCCGGATCCGCTGCGCATCGGCCTCGATGTATCGGCCAAATGCGAGATCATCGCCGGCGACGGAACCATCTCGGCCAAGATCCTCGCCGTCGGCCCGCTGACGCGCGGCACCTTCTTCGAGATCGACGCCATTCCCGATATCCGCGTGCAGTGTGCGAGGCTGAGCAAGCAGCTGCTGGGATGAGAGCTCCGCGCAAACCCCAACGCCGTCGTCATCCTAGGGCGGAGCAGGAGCGAAGCGACGTCGCGGAGACCCTAGGATGACGAACGCGCGGAGGGTTCGCCGGACTTCGAAGCGACACTTGCCAACCCAAACCCGGAATTTCATTCCGCATCTGGCCGGTTGATTGGCACGATCTATCTTCTTTCCGACTGCAAAGGGCTGGAAAAGAGGATACGCTGCCGCCCTGCCCAGAGGCGGTCGCTTGGTCATGGAGCATCGATATGAGCGAGCACGAGATCGCCGCAGCCGACGAATTGTCCCGCCTGCGTCCGCCCTACAAATCCGTCCTCGACCTGATCGGCCAGACGCCGGTTGTCGAACTGACCAAATTCGACACCGGCAAATGCCGGCTGTTCATCAAGCTTGAAAGCCAGAACCCGGGCGGCTCGATCAAGGACCGTATCGCGCTGTCGATGATCGCCGCGGCTGAAAAGCAGGGCAAGCTTCGGCGCGGCGGCACCATCGTCGAGGCGACCGCCGGCAATACCGGCCTCGGCCTTGCCCAGGTCGGCATCCCCAAGGGCTACCGCATCGTGCTGGTCGTGCCAGACAAGATGTCGCGCGAAAAGATCCAGCATCTGCGCGCGCTCGGCGCCGAGGTGCGCATGACGCGCTCCGATGTCGGCAAGGGCCATGCCGAATATTACCAGGACATGGCCGAGAAGATCGCGGCGGAAACGCCCGGCGCCTTCTATGCCAACCAGTTCGCCAACCCGGCCAATCCGCTGGCGCATGAGACCACCACCGGTCCGGAGATCTTTTCGCAGCTCGACGGTGACGTCGATGCGGTGGTCGTCGGCGTCGGCTCCGGCGGTACGCTGACCGGGCTTGGCCGCTACTTCGCCAAAGTGTCGCCGAAGACCGAAATGGTGCTGGCCGATCCGGTCGGCTCGGTGCTGGCGCCGCTGATCAAGACCGGCAAGATGGAAGAGGCCGGCAGCTGGACCGTCGAAGGCATCGGCGAGGATTTCGTGCCGCCCAACGCCGATCTGTCGCTGGTCAAGAAGGCCTATTCGATCCCCGACAAGCAGAGCATGCTGGCGGTGCGCGACCTCTTGTCGAAGGAAGGTATCCTCGCCGGCTCATCCTCGGGCACGCTTTTGTCCGCCGCGCTGCGCTATTGCCGCGAGCAGACGGTGCCCAAACGCGTTGTCACCTTCGTCTGCGACAGCGGCAACAAATACCTGTCGAAAGTGTTCGACGATTTCTGGCTGGCCGAGCAGGGCCTTGCCGAGCACGAGCAGCATGGCGATCTGCGCGATCTGGTGATGCGCTCGCACCGCACCGGCGACACCGTCTATGTCGGCCCGGACGAAAGCCTGCTCAACGCCTATGGCCGCATGCGCCGTTCCGATGTCTCGCAGCTGCCGGTGCTCGACAATGGCAAGCTCGTCGGCATCGTCGACGAAAGCGACATCCTGGCCAAGGTCGACGGCCCCTATGACGGACGCTGGGAGCGCTTCAACGGCCCGGTCCGCACGGCCATGACCTCCAATCTGCACACGCTGCAGGCCAGCCAGACGCTGGATGCGCTGCTGCCGGTCTTCGACCGCAACGAGGTCGCCATCATCTTCGACGGCGACGAGTTCGTCGGGCTGATTACCCGCATCGACCTGATCAACCATCTGAGGCGCGCACGATGACCGCTGAAACACCACCACCGGGCAAGAACCGTCTGGCTTTCTCGACGCGCACCATCCATGGCGGCCAGAGCCACGACCCGCTGACCGGCGCGGTGATGGTGCCGATCTACGCCACCTCGACCTTTGCCCAGCAGTCGCCCGGCGTGCACAAGGGCTTTGAATATGCCCGCAGCCAGAACCCGACGCGCTTTGCCTTCGAGCGCGCCGTGGCCGACCTCGAAAGCGGCTCGGCCGCCTTTGCCTTCGCGTCCGGCCTGGCGGCGATCGCCACCGTGCTGGAGCTGCTCGATTCCGGCGCTCACATCGTCGCCACCGACGACATCTATGGCGGCTCGTTCCGGTTGATGGAGCGGGTGCGCAAACGCTCGGCCAATCTGCAGGTCTCGTTCGTCGACTTCACCGACCTCGCCGCCGTCGAGGCCGCGATCCGGCCCGAGACGAAAATGCTGTGGGTCGAGACGCCGACCAACCCGCTGCTGCGCATCGTCGACCTCGAAGGCGTCGCCGCACTCGCCAGGCGCAAGGGCATTTTGTCGGTCGCCGACAACACGTTCTGCAGCCCTTATATTCAACGCCCGCTGGAGCTCGGCATCGACATCGTGGTGCATTCGACCACCAAATATCTCAACGGCCATTCCGATATGGTCGGCGGCGTCGCCGTGGTCGGCGACAACAAGGATCTCTCCGCCCAGCTGAAATTCCTGCAGAACGCCATCGGTGCCATCTCGGGCCCGTTCGACAGCTTTCTGGCGCTGCGCGGGCTGAAGACGCTGGCGCTGCGCATGGAGCGTCATTCCGCCAACGGGCTGAAGATCGCGCAGTGGCTGGAAGCGCGCCGCGACGTGCGCCGCGTCATCTATCCCGGCCTCGCCAGCCACCCGCAGCACGCCGTCGCCGTCCAGCAGATGCACGCCTTCGGCGGCATGATCACAGCCGTGCTCGACCGCGACCTAGCCGGCACCAAAAAGTTCCTCGAACGCACGCAGCTGTTCACGCTGGCCGAAAGCCTCGGCGGCGTGGAGAGCCTGATCGAGCATCCGGCACTGATGACGCATGGCTCCATTCCGGCCGAGAAACGGGCCGAGATCGGTATATCGGATTCGCTGGTAAGATTGTCGGCGGGGATCGAGGATGGAGATGATCTGATCGCGGATTTGGAGCAGGCGCTGGGGGGATAGACCCTCAAATCGCCAAAATCGGCGCCGCCCCTCATTGCCCTGCCGGGCATTTCTCCCCGTATAGCGACGGGGAGAAAGACGCTAGCCGCGGCCGCCGGTGATTGGCGTAAGCGCCGATAACAGCGTCCCTCGCCCCGTTTACGGGGAGAGGATGCCGGCAGGCAGGTGAGGGGCGGCGCTGACGTTCCGGGTTCAAGCATCAGGCCAATTGACGCCGCACTCCATCTGCCCGAAGTCTAGCGCCCATGGCCACACACGCCCCACCCAAACCCACCGACACCCCTCTCACCTTCGCGGTGCTGGTCTTCCCCGGCTTTCCGATGATGGCGTTCAGCTCGGTCATTGAGCCGCTGCGTGCCGCCAATGTCCTGGCGAAAAGAGAATGCTATCGCTGGATCATCGTCGGCGGCACAAAAGGCC
>NZ_RZQY01000454.1:0-4855 GCF_003998575.1 Mesorhizobium sp. M7A.F.Ca.CA.001.10.2.1
CGCACCGGCCGTTCCAGTCGACGCAAGCAATCTTGTGCTTAGGGCGCGCGATGCCCTGCGGCAGACAGCCGGGCACGAGAGAACACCGCCGGTTGCCATCCGGCTCGAAAAGAACCTGCCGGTTGCCTCCGGCGTCGGCGGCGGTTCGAGCGACGCGGCGACCGTGCTGCGCGGGCTGGTGGAGACATGGGCGCTGGACATCGACGGCGCAGAGCTGGCGCGGATCGGCCTTTCGCTTGGCGCCGATGTGCCGATGTGCCTGGCGGCAAAGCCGCTGGTAGCGCGCGGCATCGGGGATGAACTGTCGATGGTGCCGGATTTTTCGGCGCTTGGCCTGGTGCTGGTCAATCCAGGCACCCCGGTGTCGACGGCGGATGTCTTTGCAGCGCTTTCGCTGCGCGACAATGAGGCCTTGCCGCCCCTGCCGCGCGGCATCGATTTTCACAGCCTGCGCAACTGGCTGGAGATTACTCGCAACGATCTCGAGCCCGCGGCGCTAGCGATGCAGCCCGCCATCGGCAGGGCGCTTTCCTGGCTGAACAAGGCCGGATCGGGTTTTTCACGGATGTCCGGGTCCGGCGCCACCTGCTTCGGCCTGTTCGAGACCGGCAATGTCGCCAAGCGTGCCGCTGCCGAGATCCGCGGCCGCCAGCCCGACTGGTTCGTCGCGGCGACGCGCACCATCGCATCGGAGGGCGCAGATGGCCAGAATTGACGAGAGCCGCTCCTTCATTCCCGTGCGCATCGCGGTGCTGACCGTTTCGGACACGCGCAGCCTCGCCGACGACAAATCCGGCCAGACGCTGGCCGACCGCATCACCGAGGCCGGCCATCTGCTGGCGGCCCGCGATATCGTCACCGACGACCGCGAGAAAATCCGCGACACGGTTCTGGCGTGGTCACAGGACAAGAATATCGATGTCGTCATCACCACCGGCGGTACCGGCTTCACAGGCCGTGACGTGACGCCGGACGCGCTGGAGCCGATCTTCGAAAAGCGCATGGATGGCTTTTCGGAAGTGTTCCACCGCATTTCCTACGACAAGATCGGCACCTCGACGATCCAGAGCCGGGCGACCGGCGGCGTCGTCAACGCCACCTTCGTCTTCGTGCTGCCGGGCTCACCCGGCGCCTGCAAGGACGCGTGGGACGGCATCCTGAAAGCGCAGCTCGACTACCGGCACACGCCATGCAACTTCGTCGAGATCATGCCGCGCCTGGACGAGCATTTGCGGCGCGGCAAATCGGCTCCGTAAAAGCCGAGGCAAAGCGCCGGTTCCACGCCGCGTTCGCCAGGCAAAACAGCACCGGCGCCTTTGAAACCCCATTCCAAACCGGACCTCGGAAAAGTACCTTGTCTGAAGGCGATCATCGCCGTTCACGACAAGGCAGCTACGATGACCGTGCACACCGGTGGGTGCCATTGCGGCAATATACGCCTTGAATTTTCAACCGAGCTCGAGCCACCGCAAACCGAAGTTCGCGCTTGCCAATGCTCGTTCTGTGTCAGACATGGTTCGCGCGCCGTTGCCGATCCGAATGGCAGACTGGTCATCTCGGTCAAGGACGAGACGCAATTGCGGAGATATCAGTTCGGGCTGAGGACGGCCGACTATCTGATCTGCCGGCGGTGCGGTGTCTACGTCGCCGCAATCGCCAGAGATGACGATGCAAGGGCGATCGTCATCATCAACGCCCTGGACGACCGCGAACGGTTCAACCAGGAGCCGGTCCGCGTTGACTTCGATACGGAAAACAGGGCGCAGCGCCAAGCCAGACGCCGCACACACTGGACACCTGTCGAGATGAGCTTCGGATAGGCAGCTCTCAGCGGATAACCGGCTCGCCATGAAACCGTCGGCGCGACGGCGGCGATACGCCGAAGCCGACTTCCATCATCAGTCGCGGCGTGCGTGCCGGCACGGTGCCCATATGAAAGCCAAAGGGGTCCTCGACGAAGCCGAGACCAGCCTCGCCGGTCAGCGTCACCGGGCTCTGCTCGCCATAGACATCCAGAACCTGCTGCGCGGGATGACCGACCAGAAGGGTAAGCTGGTGCTTGAGGCTGCGGCGCTTGTGGCTGCCCCTGACATAGACATGCGGACCGGTGTCGGCGTCGACCGGCTTGAGGTAGAAGAAGAATTTCAGCATGCGCCAATCATCGAGGTCGAAATGATACTTGCCGAGCGAGGCGAGGTTCTTGTCGGCGTCCGAAGCCGCACCGGTTGGAAAACTCCACCAGACGCGCGTCGTGATCAGTTTTGCCTGGCCGCCGAGATAGTGCGCGGCAATATCCAGAAGCAGCGGATCGCGCTGGATGGCAAGCGCCGCCGGGCAGTCGAGGATGCGCTCGAAAAAATGCCCGCTGAGCAGCGAGCGGCCAAGGCGTTTCTCGGCCTCGGCATGTTCCCCCGGCATGAATTCGAGACGGCGGTCGAAATTGCCGAAGCAAGGCGTGCGCCCGGCGAAGTCGGCGATCTCTTCATGGATATCAGGCGGCAGGACCAGGCCTGAGAACAGCCCGTCGGAGCGCAACGCATCGACGACCGCTCCCCGTTCGACACCGGCAAACATCGTATCCCCGGCATTGGCGACCGGGCGGGCGCGTTTTGCGCCCAGCCAATGCATGCGGCGTCCGGGCATTGTGCGCGCCAACACGAACATCGGCAGCCAGGCAGGGTTCTCCCGCAGGTCCGTCAGATAGGTTGGAATACGTACGGCGATGCGCCGCAGCAGGCTGCCGTTGCGCGCAATGGCCTCGAGACTGGCCGCGCCGGATGTGTCGGGGGTTGAAAGCTTCATTGGGTCCTCGGCTATGAGAGCACCACCGATGCCGCATCGGTGCTCGCCTCTCGGCATGTCCAAACCCAATTCCCGCTTGAACGGAAGCTAACCCCGCGTCAGATTTTGTGCAATGCACAATGACCTGAGCAACTGCAAAAATCACGTCGACGAGCGGCGCTCCTGCTTGGCCGGCGCCATCCAGATCTCCGCGTCGAGCCGCTTCGTCGCGAGGCCGCGGGCGATGGTCCCGGCACTGCCGGCGCTCTTTGCCGCGGCAGCTGCCTGACGCTTGCTGATCAGCAAGCCGTCGGCCAAGGCGCGGTTTCCCGAAAAGACCCGGGCCAGGAATGGCGTGCGACTGGCTCGCGTGCGCGAAAACCGTGCCGCCATGGTCTGCCTGGCCGTGTGGGCGACAACTTCATCGATCCAGCCCTCCACCAGCCGCGCGCCCGGCTCCAGGAGCAGCAACCAATCCCCCTTGGCCTGGCGGATGCCGGCAGCGACACCGCCCGTCACGTACTGACAGCCGGCATGCTCGGCCACACGATGCGTCTGGTCGGTGGAGCCTGTGTCGCAGACGATGACTTCACGCACCACGCCCTCGACCGCTCCGCCAATCAGCGAGGCGAGCGTGCGGGCGAGGCCCTCCTCGTCATTGCGGGTTTCGATGAGAACACTGAGCATCCTTAGCCGAATAGCGGAAAGCGCCGGACAGCGCCAGTTTTTGCATCGCACCATAGAAAGTTCTTGCTTTGTTCCCACCAGTAAAATAGGAATAATTTCATGAACAGAGCGATTCGACACAACACGGACAGTCCCTGGGAGCGGGCGAAAATGGAACAGATCGTGCGCGCCGACATTGCAGCTTTCGGAGCAGGAAGAGCCGAGATGGCCAACGCGATGGTCGAGCAGAGCGGCATGCGTGTCCGCCCGGACCGCAACCGCGGCAGGTCGGCTGGCATCAATCCGTCCGGCCGGTTCGAGCCAGTCAGCCGGCACGTGTTCGACGATGGCTGGAATTCGCTGGAAGAACTGCCGCCTTTCAAGACCGAAGTGCAGGTAGAGAAGCCGCGCACCATCATCACCCGCAACGAATCGCCCGACATTTCCTTCGACCGTTCCATCAACCCCTATCGCGGCTGCGAGCATGGCTGCGTCTATTGCTTTGCCCGCCCGACGCACGCGTTCATGGGCCTGTCGCCGGGTCTGGATTTCGAATCCAAGCTGTTCGCCAAGCCTGATGCGGCGCGCTTGCTCGACAAGGAGCTTTCGAAGGACAGCTATCAGCCGCGCACCATCGCCATCGGCACCAACACCGACCCCTACCAGCCGATCGAGAAGCAATACCGGATCATGCGCGAAATCCTCGAAGTGCTGGAAGCGCGCGGCCATCCGGTCGGCATCGTGACAAAGTCCGCTCTGGTGACGCGCGATATCGATATCCTGTCGCGCATGGCCGAACGCGGGCTCGCCAAGGTAGCGCTGTCGGTGACGACGCTCGACCGCATGCTGGCGCGCACCATGGAGCCGCGCGCGTCGACGCCGACCAAGCGGCTGGAAGCGATCCGGCAGCTTTCGGATGCCGGCATTCCGGCGTCGGTCATGGTGGCGCCGATCATTCCGGGCCTGACCGATCCGGAGATGGAACGCATCCTCGATTCCGCATGTGCGGCGGGCGCGCGCGAAGCGGGCTACGTGATCCTGCGGCTGCCGCTGGAGGTCAGCCCGATCTTCAAGGATTGGCTGCTGCGTCATTATCCCGACCGCTACCGCCATGTGATGTCGCTGGTCCGGTCGATGCGTGACGGCAAGGACTACGATTCGGAATGGGGCAAACGCATGAAGGGCGCCGGTCCCTATGCCTGGCAGATCGGCCGGCGCTTCGAGATCACAGCCAAGCGGCTCGGCCTCAATGCCGAACGGCGCACGCTGCGGACCGACCAGTTCGTTGCCGCCGGGAAAGACCAGGTGCAGTTGACGCTGCTTTAAGAGACAATTCGTCGCGGTGGTTTGATCCGTCGCGGCACCAGAATCCCGTCCGGCCTGCCCCGGCCTGCAGACGGTGCCCTCC
>NZ_RZQY01000455.1:0-4846 GCF_003998575.1 Mesorhizobium sp. M7A.F.Ca.CA.001.10.2.1
CTCTATGCCGACGCCACCGGCTGCACGGTGATCGAGCCGCTGGCCGACGAGGCGGTGCTGCTCGGCACCGGCATGATCGCCGCCACCGCAGCCGGGCTGTTTCCCGACCTCAACGCCGCCTGTCTTGCCATGCAGCAAGGCGGCCGGACGCGCCCGTCGAACCCGAAATCATCAGGGCGTTTCGAGCGCGACTACAAGGTTTTCCTCGAGATGCACCGCCAGCGGCGGATGCTGGACGCGATCCGCTAGAGCATCGGGGCCGGTCGCTGGCTCAATCCGTTCCTGTCCCTCCTCTCTTGCCTTCATGTCGCGTTTCGTCCAGAAGCTGACGCAAACGCCGCGAAACCGAAGGTTTTGCCGTTTGACATGCGGCTTCCGGCTCTGGCCGACGTGCCGTAGCTGGAAAGAGCGGAACAATGTCTGCGATCGAAGCCGGCGCTCGCGCGCCGGAAAGTCTTTGGCGTCAGGAAATCAGGGCGACGCTGGCGCTTGCCTGGCCGATGGTGCTGACCAATCTCGGCCAGACCGCGATGACGGCCACCGACGTCATGATGATGGGTCGTCTGGGGCCGGATACGCTGGCCAGCGGCGCGCTTGGCGCCAACCTTTATTTCATGCCGCTGATCTTCGGCCTCGGCCTGATGCTGGCGACCTCGCCGATGATCGCCACCGAGCTCGGCCGCCGCCGCTATTCGGTGCGCGACCTGCGCCGCACCGTGCGCCAGGGCCTGTGGCTGGCGATCCTGATCTCGATTCCGATCTGGCTCGTGCTTTGGCACGGCGAAGGCATTCTGCTGGCGATGGGCCAGGACCCGGCGCTCGCCCGTCAGGCCGGCATCTATCTGCGCTGGCTCGAATGGGCGGTGCTGCCGTTCTACGGCTATATCGTGCTGCGCTCGTTCATCTCGGCGCTGGAACGGCCGGGCTGGGCGCTGGTCATCGTCTTCGTCGCCGTCGCCTGCAACGTCTTCTTCAACTGGGTGTTCATGTTCGGCAATCTCGGCGTGCCGGCAATGGGCATTGCCGGGTCGGGCCTTGCCACCTCGCTGTCCTCAGCGCTGATGTTCATCGGCATGGCTGCCGTGGTGCTGCTGGAGAAGAAGTTCCGCCGCTACCGTCTGTTCGGGCGCTTCTGGCGGTCCGACTGGCCGCGCTTCAAGGGTCTGCTGCGGCTCGGCCTGCCGATCGCCGGCATTCTCGCCTTCGAGGTGACGATCTTCAATGCGGCGGCCCTGCTGATGGGCCTGATCGACGCGGATTCGCTGGCCGCGCACGCGATCGCCATCCAGATCGCCTCGATCTCCTTCATGGTGCCGCTCGGCCTCAACCAGGCGGTGACGGTGCGCGTCGGCCTTGCGCACGGCGCCGGTAATCCGGAAGGCGTTTCGCGCGCCGGCTGGACCGCTTTCGTCATCGGTGTCTCGTTCATGGCGCTGATGGGGCTGGTGATGATCCTGTGGCCGCATCCGCTGATCAGCGCCTTCATCGATCTGGGCAATCCGGCCAATGCCAGGGTGATCGAACTTGCCGTGTCGTTCCTCGTCTTCGCGGCGCTGTTCCAGGTCTTCGACGGCGCCCAGGCGGTGGCCGCCGGCATGCTGCGCGGCCTGCACGACACCAAGGTGCCGATGATCTATGCCGCGATCGGCTATTGGGGCGTCGGCCTGCCGCTCGGCGTGCTGCTCGCCTTCCATTTCGGCCTGCATGGCGTCGGCATCTGGATCGGCCTGTCGACGGGGCTGGCCGTGGTGGCCGCGCTGCTTCTGGCGCGCTGGCTGCGGCGCGACCGGTTGGCGCCGCCGCTGGAGTTTGGGCATTGAAACAGGACAGTGCCGGTTTGGCGGCCGCTATGTCCCAATATTGTAGCTGATTAAGCGGCGCCTGCAGAAACGTTCGTGCCGTGAGCCGGCGCTTGGCACCGAGGCAATGAACGTCTCGGCCGAGAGCGGAACTATGTTCCCTTCACGATTCTCGGCTTGCTCGGCCGGCGGGATTGAGCTGCGCTCTCGAGGGCCTGGGCCAACCGCTTCTCGTCTTCGATGGCGCGATCGACTGCCTCAATTTCTTCCTGGAGCGCCT
Organism: Mesorhizobium sp. M7A.F.Ca.CA.001.10.2.1; assembly: GCF_003998575.1. NCBI lineage: Bacteria > Pseudomonadati > Pseudomonadota > Alphaproteobacteria > Hyphomicrobiales > Phyllobacteriaceae > Mesorhizobium > Mesorhizobium sp. M7A.F.Ca.CA.001.10.2.1. Next base: position 2,080 of record NZ_RZQY01000455.1, read on the forward strand.
TCAGCTCGGCTCCGTAGCTGGAGCCATCGCTGTCCCCTATCTGAAAGCCACTTGCCCGCATTGCATCGCGGGTATGGTGCACGTTGCGGACTCCTTCGCGTCGGGTTGCGACCAGGATTTCCCGGAACTCTCCAAGACGTTCAACGTGATTGCGAGTCATTGCGTTCTCCTATTTCGTCGTCATCGTCGCCGACGGCGATTCAGAACGGCTAAAAACTACGGCGCAGACCGTTTAAGTGAATACGGGAGATACTCTCGACAAAGCATGAGTGCGGAAGCTCAAATTTGAACGTCTTGCAACAAGTTGGAGCGCGGCAGCGGAGATGGCTCGGGACCCGAGCCGGTCGGCGCATGGGCAACCCGGCCGTCCTCGAACCGCGCTTCAGCTTGTTATCTGTTCGGCGACAGCCTCTTCGAGGCCGGCTGCGGCTTGAGCGGCGAGACCGCGCGCCGCCGCCTGTGAATCGTAAAACTCCTCGAGCGCATGAACCGTGCCCCACCGCAGCGTGAACACGTGGAGACCACGGTTGATGTAGGACGTATCGCCGTTGAGCAGGGTTGCGGTGCCATCCCACTGGGCAAACACGGTGGTATGCCACGGCCAACCCTTCACCCAGACGTGGTTGACCGTGAGATGGAGAGTGGGCAGAACACGGCCGAGGCGCTCGAACCAGCGGCGCAGGGCTTGCTTGTCGTGGCGCTCCCCACCAAGCGCGTGGGCGCCACCAACCCGGTGATGGACATGCGGCGCGATGGCCTTCACCGCCGCGTCCCAGCGATGGTTGTTGACGTCGTCGAAGCTCTGCCGGATCGATTTCTCGACAAAATAGCTGTAAAGCATGTGACCTCTCTCCGAACTTATTGGTGGCGCGCCGTTCCGACGCGAGAGCCCCGGCCAGCATCGCGCGGCCGCGGGCCTGCGCGTCAGGTCAGGGCATTGTCGCGTCGGCTCGCAGGGATGTGTCAGTCTCGGTCGAGACCGTCACTTCCTTACCGGACCTTGAGAACGCGTAGAGCGAGCCCGGGTAGCCCGGTATGGAAAACGACACAGCGTCACTGTTGGCGAGGCCCATGACAACCCGCAGCGGATCACCCCCGGCCTTCGGTGCGAAAGTGGCGGTGACCTCAAGCAGGTCGCCGCGCGGAACGTAGTAGGCCACCATGTCCAGGTGTCCCTGGTGCAGGCTGCCGCCTTCGATCGGGCGTCCGATGGTGGCTTCCTCGGCAAGAGCCGGGGTTGCAAGAAACAGCGCTGCCAGCAGCGAGGCGCTCAGGGTTTTGGGGATCATCTCATTTGTCCTTTTTTAGATTGCGTTCACCCTCTATATAGGGTATAGATTACGAATGCAATCTAAAAAGGAGATGACGATGCGTGTGAGTCGCACTCAGGCCGCGGAAAACCGCGAGACCGTGATCAATGTGGCAAGCCGGCTTTTTCGGGAGCGCGGCTTTGACGGCATCGGCCTCAAGGATCTGATGAAGGGTGCCGGGCTGACCCAGGGCGCCTTTTACAAGCAATTCGAGTCGAAGGACGATCTGGCGGCGCTGGCGTCCAGGCGCGCGATGGAAAGCGCCACCCACAAATGGTCGGCCGCGACCGCCGCACATCCTGGGAGCCCGCTCGACGGGGTGATCTCATTCTACCTCAGCATGGACCATCGCGGGGAAAAGATGGACGGCTGCCCGGTCGTTGCGCTCGGCTCGGATGCGGCCAGGCAAGGTGCCGAGGTGAAGGCATCATTCGAAGTCGGCATCAAGGCGTACCTTGAGATGCTCGGCGGTTGGGTTGGCGAGGGCGACAGCGAAAAGACCGGCAACAAGGCAATGGCCGTTCTCTCGACGATGGTCGGCGCGGTCGTGCTCTCGCGGGTCGTCAACGACCCCGACCTTGCACAGGCTTTTCTGGATGCGGCGGCCGATCAGGTTCGCGAAGCAGTCGCCGCTTGAACGGCGCGAGCAGCGCCGCCGGCACACCAAGGACAGGAGAGCAGATGCAACGGATTGTCGTCACGGGCATGGGAGCGGTCACGCCCCTTGCCGCCAATGTCGAAGCGTCCTGGTCACGCCTGCTTGCCGGCCGGTCGGGCGTTCGCAGGCTTCCTGACGATGTGGTGGGAGATCTGCCGGCTAAGATTGGCGGCGTGGTTCCCTCCCTGGGCGAAGATCCGGAGGCTGGTTTCGATGCCGATGCCGTCCTGTCGGCGAAGGATCAACGCAAGGTGGACCGGTTCATTCTCTTCGCGCTGGCCGCGGCGGAAGAGGCGCTGGCGCAGGCGCAATGGAAGCCTGCCCTGGAAACCGATCGCCTGCGCACGGCCACGATCATCGCTTCAGGGGTCGGCGGGTTCCCCGCCATCACCGAGGCGGTGCGCACGGTGGACCTGCGTGGCGCCCGCCGCCTGTCTCCCTTTACGGTGCCGTCCTTCCTGGTAAACCTCGCGGCGGGCCACATCTCGATCCGTCATGGTTTCAAAGGTCCACTCGGCGCACCGGTGACGGCATGCGCGGCGGGCATCCAAGCGATCGGCGACGCCGCCCGCCTGATCCGCGCCAACGAAGCCGACATCGCCGTATGCGGCGGAACGGAAGCGTGCATCAACACCGTCAGTCTCGGCGGTTTCGTCGCGGCGCGCTCTCTTTCAACCGGCTTCAATTGGGCGCCGGCTCAAGCCTCGCGCCCTTTCGACACATCGCGGGACGGCTTCGTCATGGGCGAAGGAGCCGGCGTGCTGGTCATCGAGGCATTGGACCACGCGTTGGCGCGCGG
>NZ_RZQY01000456.1:0-4834 GCF_003998575.1 Mesorhizobium sp. M7A.F.Ca.CA.001.10.2.1
ATTTCAGGCATCGCCAAAAAACATGGCAAGTCCGTCGCCCAGGCGATCATCCGCTGGCATCTCCAAGAGGGGCTGATCGTCATTCCAAAGTCAATCCGCAGGGATCGCATCGCCGCCAATTTCGATGTCTTCGATTTTGAACTGGATGCCCAGGACCTGCAGACGATCCGCGGCATGGATTCGCCCGAAGGCCGCAACGGGCCCAACCCCGCCACGGCCGCGTTCCTGTTCTGAGGACTGCCGACCGCGAAGCTGCCGATCTCCCGCACGAGGGGAGATTGGCCAATCTCCGGCCTCTCCGCGCGCTTAAATCCCGGACCCATCCAGCTGCTGGGCGTCTTCGCCTTCCCAGGGCGCTGGCATGGACGCGCGGCTGAGGTTTGCCGTCGGCAACGGCATCCAGCACTTCAGTTCCGGGTCGGCATATTCGATGACGCGCCCGGGCGAGGAGTCCGACGCGCGCCAGCCTTCCGAGGCGAACTGGTCGGCACGCGACCAATAGGCAAGGTCTACTTCCGCCGGTCCCTGTTCGGACGGACGCACCGTGACCAGGATGCGGCTGCCATCCTTTGGCGCCGTCGACATGTGGCGCCACCGTTCGGGCTCGTCCATCGCATTCCTCCTCGCACTCGTAGCGTTGGGTGGAGTGTCGCCTCGTGGTCCGAAGGGGTCAACCCAAAGTTTGCGCCAGGCATCGGCTGATGACCCCTCCAGGCGGTGCCTGCACAGTTGTGCGCAACACGCCGCAGGCGGTCATGCACGCTCGACGGGCTGTGACCCAGTTGATAAGCCCGTCTGCGAAAGGAGCGCCTGAGTCGAGATGACCGTTGCGATCGAGATGGGACAGACGACCGCGGGCGCCCCGGCGAAGCTGGATCTTGAGGAACTGCTCGCGACTCGCCTTTTGGTGCAGGGCAATTCAGGCTCCGGCAAGTCGCATCTGCTGCGGCGCCTGCTGGAGCAGAGCGCGCCCTGGGTGCAGCAGACCATCATCGATCCCGAGGGCGACTTCGTCTCGCTGGGCGACCGTTACGGCCATCTGGTGATCGATGCCGAGCAGCATACCGAGCGCGGCCTGCAGGCGGCCGGCGAGCGGGCGCGCATGCATCGCGTCTCCACCGTGCTCAATCTCGAAGGGCTCGACGCCGAGAACCAGATGCGGCGTGCCGCCGCCTTCCTCGGCGGGCTGTTCGAGGTCGCCCGTGACCACTGGTACCCAATGCTGGTGGTGGTGGACGAGGCGCAGCTGTTCGCGCCGGCGGTGGCCGGAGAGGTGTCGGACGAAGCGCGAAAGCTCTCGCTCGGCGCCATGACCAATTTGATGTGTCGTGGCCGCAAGCGCGGGCTGGCCGGCATCATTGCCACCCAGCGGCTGGCCAAGCTCGCCAAGAATGTCGCAGCCGAGGCGTCCAATTTTCTCATGGGCCGCACCTTCCTCGATATCGACATGGCGCGTGCCGCCGATCTTTTGGGCATGGAGAGACGCCAGGCGGAAGCGTTCCGCGATCTGGAACGCGGGCAGTTCATGGCGCTCGGCCCGGCGCTGTCGCGCCGTCCGCTGGGGCTGCGCATCGGCCCGACCGACACCAGCCCGCGCAACGGCACGCCGCGGCTCATGGCAATGCCGGAATCCGCGCTGGAAGATGCACGCGCGATCATCCTGGCGGCGCCGCCGCCCGAGACGGTGCGCACGCCGCGCCGCCCGGCGTCGCCGGACCTGCTCGACCAGCTGATGGCGGCCAAATCGGCGGCACTGGAAATGCGCCCCGAGCCGGCGGAGCCGCAAATCAGCGCCGAGGATCTGGCCGAGCGTCGTGAGCGCGTCGACCGTGTGCTGCGCGCCATCCTGGCGCAGCCCGATGCGGGTTTTCGCGTGATCGGGGTGCTCTATCAGGAATTCGTGGTCCGCTGCCGCATAGAAGGCCTCGCGTCGGTCGTGCCGGACCTGCCGGAGTTCCGCCGCATGCTGACGCGCGCCCGTGCCGGCCTTGGTTCCGAGACGACGCAGGATGACGCGTGGCGGGACGTTTCCGTCCGCGCGTCGCTGCTGCCCGACGACATGCAGGGCGTGTTCATGATGATCGCCCGTGCGGCGAAAGAGGGCTGGCCATGCCCGAGCGACGCCGCGATCGCCCGCGCCTACGGCTCGCACTCGCTGCGCCGCGCCCGGCGCCTCTTGACCTATATCGAGGAGCAGGGCCTCATCGTCTGCCAACTCGACGGGACAGGCTGGCGCACCGTGACGCTGGTCGAATTGGCCTGGGCCACCGCACCGGGAGATCCGAATGCCGAAGAGGTGGAGCAGGAGAGCCTGGCGCTGTGAAGCGGCGCGGGTGCTTTGAGCGAATGGGCGATAGGTTTTTTCAGTCACCGTCATCGCGACCAACTTCTGACGGCAACGGTGCCGACGCCGAAATGCGTCATGCAGGGCGCATGCGTTTCGATGGCGCTCACCGATTCGCCCCGATCACCCACTGTTCCTGGTCGACGAGCGTGCCGGTTATCGGCCCGGCAGCATCCGAAAGCAGGAAGACGGCGAGGTTGGCGATGTCGCTCGTCGAGAACAGGCGGCCGAAGGGTTGCGAGGCGTTGGCGGCATCGAGCCAGCCCGGCCCGTTGCCCAACGTGTCGGCCTGCATGACACGTTCGGCCGGCGTGTCGGTCCAGCCGACATTGATGCCGTTGACGCGGATGCGATCGAAGCGATGGGCGTTGGCGGCGTTTTTGGTCAGCGTGGCCAGCGCGCCCTTGCTGGCGGAATAGACGGCGAGTTCCGGCGAGCCGCAATGGGCGTTGATCGACAGGATGTTGACGATGGCGCCGCCCTGGCCACGCTTCTTCATGTCGGCGATGGCCGCCTGCATGAGGAAGAACGGTGCCCGCGCGTTGACCGCGAACAGCGAGGCCCAGCCGTCGAGATCGGCGTCGAGGAACGAGGCCCGGTCGGTCAGCCCTGCGGCGTTGACCAGCGCATCGATGCGGCCGAAGCGCTCGATGCAGGCTTGCGTCAAAAGGGCAGGGGCCGCCGGGTCGGCGAGGTCCGCGGCGACGAAGACTGTCGGCGTGCCGAGCCGCGAAAGCTCTTCCGCCACGGCATCGCCGCGGGTCTTCTCGCGCCCGGTGACGAGCAGGCCGCCGGCGCCGCAGCGCGCCAGCGTCTCGGCGATGGCGCGGCCGATGCCTTGCGTCGAGCCGGTGACCAGCGCCACCTTGCCGTTGAGCTGAAGCTCCATTCCTCTTCCCCGCCTCGCATCTGGTTTCAGGCTAGCGCGGCAGGATCGTTTTACAACATGGAAATTGGAAATCCTGGAGCGGAGATTGTTGGCGCTGCGTGGGGCCGGCAAGAGCTTGCTCCAACGTCGTCGCTCCGGGGGCGAAGCAGGAGCGGAGTCCGTCCCAAAGACCTCTAGTGGACCGTGATGATGCCCTCGACGGCCCGCCATTCCGAAGGCTGGATGAGTCGATGATGAGCAATGCGGACCGAGTGCAGCGGACCGTCGAGTTCGCGCTCCCAATATTGGAGAAAGCCCTTGAGTTCGGGAAAGGCCGGAGCGAGATCATAGTCCTGCCAGACATAGAGCTGAAGCAGGCTCGGATGATCGGGCAGGTGATAGTGGATTTCGGCCGTCGTCAGGCCATAACCTTCCATTTGCAGGCGGAATTCGCTGCTGACCGTATCGGCCATGTCTTTCTCCTTCTCTCTCCGTTCAGGCCTCCAGCCCGCGATGTCCGTATTGAACTCGCCCGATGCCATGCCGGGACGATCGGTTCCTCTTCAAACAACGTCGCGAGAAGCTCGGGGGTTCCGAAAATAGCCGCGCCATAACAGTGCGTTGGCGCCCTTTCTGGTCGAATGGAAAAATTTTTTCGCCGGTCTCTTGAAACCGAAAAACGGCAAAACTAGCTCGATATGCGCCGCGATGCCTGACGAAGGGTCGGGGCGTTCCGCACCGGTCCGATATTGCCGGTTCGGTGCGGAGGAACCTCAAAAACCTGTTTGTCCACGAGGAGAACGACATGGCGTTCCGTCCATTGCATGACCGTATTCTGGTCCGCCGCCTTGAAGCCGAGGAGAAGACCTCCGGCGGCATCATCATCCCCGATACCGCAAAGGAAAAACCGCAGGAAGGTGAAGTGCTCGCCGTCGGTCCCGGCGCGCGCGACGACAGCGGCAAGCTTGTCGAACTCGATGTCAAGGTCGGCGACCGCATCCTGTTCGGCAAATGGTCCGGCACCGAAATCAAACTCGACGGCGAGGACCTGCTCATCATGAAGGAAAGCGACGTGATGGGTGTCATCGATGAGATCGCCGAAGTGAAGAAGGCCGCCTGACGGCTTCTTCGTATCCATCCAGTCAACGAATGCTGCCTAGATAAAGGAGTGATCCAATGGCTGCCAAAGAAGTGAAATTCCATACCGAAGCGCGCGAGAAGATGCTGCGCGGCGTCGATATCCTTGCCAATGCGGTAAAGGTGACGCTCGGTCCCAAGGGGCGCAATGTCGTCATCGACAAGTCGTTCGGCGCTCCGCGCATCACCAAGGACGGCGTCACCGTGGCCAAGGAAATCGAGCTTGAAGACAAGTTCGAGAATATGGGCGCCCAGATGGTGCGCGAAGTGGCTTCCAAGACCAACGACCTTGCCGGCGACGGCACGACGACCGCAACGGTGCTTGCACAGGCGATCGTCAGGGAAGGGGCCAAGGCGGTTGCCTCGGGCATGAACCCGATGGATTTGAAGCGCGGCATCGACAAGGCGGTCGATGCGGTGGTCGCCGAACTGAAGACCAATGCCCGCAAGGTCACCCGAAACGACGAGATCGCGCAGGTAGGCAC
>NZ_RZQY01000457.1:0-4830 GCF_003998575.1 Mesorhizobium sp. M7A.F.Ca.CA.001.10.2.1
ATCGAGCCCCTTGATAAGGCCGGGCAGTGCATGCGGCACCTTCAGTTCCTTGCGAAGCTTGATGATCGCCTTGGCGAAGCCGTCAAAGCCGCCCTTGATGCCGCAATAGGCGGCGAGCCGGCCGATACGCTCCTCGATGGAGTCCCGGTTGAAGGCCAGAACATAGGGCATGAACACCGCGTTGGTCATGCCGTGATGGGTGTCGTAGAGCGCGCCGACCGGGTGCGACAGCGAATGGATGGCGCCGAGCCCTTTCTGGAAGGCGGTGGCGCCCATGGCGGCGGCGCTCATCATATGGGCGCGCGCAACGAGATCCCCGCCGTTGGCATAGGCCTTCGGCAGGTTCTCGAAGACCAACCTCACACCTTCGACGGCGATGCCGTCGGCCATCGGATGGTAGCCGGGCGCGCAATAGGCTTCGAGGCAATGGGCCAGCGCATCCATGCCGGTACCGGCGGTGATGAAGCCCGGCATGCCGACCGAAAGCTCCGGATCGGCAATGACGATAGCCGGCAACAATTTGGGATGGAAGATGACTTTCTTGGTGTGCGTGGCCTCATTGGTGATGACGCCGGCGCGGCCAACCTCCGATCCGGTCCCGGCGGTGGTCGGCACGGCGATGATCGGCGCGATGGCATCCGAATTGGCGCGCGTCCACCAGTCGTCGACATCCTCGAAATCCCACACCGGCCGCGTCTGCCCGGCCTGGAAGGCGATCAGCTTGCCGAGATCGAGCGCCGAGCCGCCGCCGAAGGCGATGACGCCGTCATGCTTGCCCTTCTTGAACACGGCGATGCCGGCGGTCAGGTTGGATTCGACCGGGTTCGGCCTGACCTCGGAGAAAACGCCGTAAGGGACCTTCGCATCGTCGAGGATCTCTAGGGTCGAGGCGACGACCGGCAGTTTCGCCAGTCCAGGATCGGTGACGAACAACGGCCGCTTGATGCCGGTGGCCGCCAGCACCTCAGGCAATTCCTTGATGCGGCCGGCGCCGAAGCGGACGGTGGTGGGGTAGTTCCATTTGGAGATCAGCTTGGACATTTTTGTCTTTCAATAAATCAGATGGCTTCGCGCAGATGGAATGATTTCGGCCTGGTGAGATTGTCATAGCCGATGGCCGACAAGCCCGCGCCCTTGCCGGTGTCCTTGACGCCGGTCCAGACCAGTGCCGGATCGAGGTAGTCGCAGCGGTTCATGAACACCGTGCCGGTCTCGACCCGATTGCCGATCGCGACGGCATGCTCGGTATCGCGGGTCCAGATCGAAGCCGTCAGCCCGTAAGGACTGTCGTTCATCAGAGCGATCGCCTCTTCGTCGTTACGCACCTTCATGATGCCGACGACCGGGCCAAAGCTCTCTTCGCGCATGACGCTCATCTGATGATCGACTTCTGTCAGCACTTCCGGTGCCAGATAAGGCGAACCGGCCTTGTCGTTAGCCACCTTCATGTCGATGTGCGCCTTGGCACCCTTGCGCAGCGCTTCGGCCTTCTGTTCGCGGATCAGATCGGCGAAGCGCGCCTGCGCCATCGGTCCCATCGTCGTCGCCTGGTCGAGCGGGTTGCCGACGACATAGTTCTTGGTCTCGGCGATGAAGCCTTCGACGAATTCGTCATAGACCTTTTCGTGCACATAGACGCGTTCGATGCCGCAGCAGCACTGGCCGGAATTGTAGAAGGCGCCGTCGACCAGATTGGCGATCGCATGATCCATCTTGGCGTCCGGCAGCACATAGGCCGGATCCTTGCCGCCCAGCTCGAGGCCGAGCGTCATGAAGGTGCCGGCCGCCGCCTTTTCGATGGCGCGGCCACCGCCGACCGAACCGGTGAAATTGACATGGTCGATCTTTCCCGAGCCGAGCAGCCTTTCGGTCTGGGCGTGATTGAGCACGACATTCTGGAACACGCCCTTGGGCAGGCCGATCTTGTCGAACGCCTGCTGAAAGCGCTCGCCGACCAGCAGCGTCTGCGCCGCATGCTTGAGGATGACGGTGTTGCCGGCCATCAGCGCCGGCACGATGGTGTTGACGGCGGTGAGATAGGGATAATTCCACGGCGCGATCACCATGACCACGCCGAGCGGGTCCTTCTTCACATAACGGCGGAAGCCGTCCTTCGGGTTGGAGGCAGGCACCGACTTGAGCGCCTGCTCGGCGATCTCGACCATATAGGTGGTGCGTTCCCTGACGCCGCCGAACTCGCCGCCGTAGCGTACGGGCCGCCCCATCTGCCAGGCGATCTCCGGCACGATCTCGTCTGATATCGCGACCAGCGCTTCCAGCATGGCGAGCATGTACTTGCCGCGCTCGACGATCGGCGTCTCAGCCCATTTCTCTTGCGCCGCCTTGGCGCGTTCCACCGCTGCATTGATCGCCTGGTCGGTCGCGATCGGTCGCTCGGCATAGATCGAACCGTCGATGGGGGATATGAGTTTGACCGTCTCGGTCATTTTGTAAGTCCTCGTATTCTACAACAAAATCGTATGGCCTGGCACTGCCCCTCATCTGCCTGCCGGCACCCTCTCCCCCACGGGGAGAGGGTAAGAGTGAAGGGGCGCCGACGAACCGTCGATACCTAGTACCGCTCGAACCCTCTGTGCAGTTCCCAATCCGTGATGCGGCGGTCGTATTCAAGCTGCTCCCACTTTGCGGTGTGGACATAATGTTCGAGCACATCCTCGCCGAGCGCCTGCTTGAGCATCTTCGACTTCGCAAGCGTCTCGGTGGCATCGCGCAGCGTCTTCGGAATCTCCGGCAGGCGCGATGCCTGATAGGCATCGCCGACGAACGGCTTCTGCAATTCCAGCTTCTCGTCGATGCCGGCAAGGCCGGCGGCGATCAGCGCTGCGAACGCAAGATACGGGTTCAGATCGGCGCCGCCGATGCGGCATTCCATGCGGATGCCCTTGGTGCCCTCGCCGCACAGGCGGAAGCCGGCGGTACGGTTGTCCTCGCTCCACATGATCTTGGTCGGCGCGAAGGTGCCGGCCTGGAAGCGCTTGTAGGAGTTGATGTAGGGCGCCAGGAACCAGGTGAATTCCTTGGCGTATTTGAGCTGGCCGGCGGCCCATTGCTGGCCAAGCGTCGACAGCGTCCAGTCGGCCGCCTTATCGAAGAACAACGGCGTCTTGCCGTCGGCGCTCCACAGCGAATTGTGGATGTGGCTGGAATTGCCGGCGAGCCCGTAATTGTATTTGGACATGAACGAAATCGCCTTGCCCTCGGACTCCGCGATTTCCTTGGCGCCGTTCTTGAGGATGACGTGACGGTCGGCCATGTCGAGCGCCTCGGCGTAGCGCACATTGATCTCTTCCTGACCCGGACCCCACTCGCCCTTGGAATTCTCGATCGGAATGCCGGCCGCTTCCATCTCGTTGCGAAGCCGGCGCATGACGCCCTCTTCCTTGGTGGTGATACCGATCTGGTAGTCGCCGATATAGGGCGATGCGGTATCGAGACCTTGCCAGTGCTTCTTGCGGGCGGAATCGTATGTCTCGTTGAACAGATAGAATTCAAGCTCGGAAGCAAAATAGCCTATATAGCCGCGCTCCGTCAGCCGCTTGACCTGCTTCTTCAAGATGGCGCGCGGCGAATGTGGCAGGTCATCATGGGTGTGGTGGTCGAGCACGTCGCAGATCACGAGTGCGGTCTTTTCCAGCCAGGGAATGCGCCGCAGCGTGGCCAGATCCGGCTTCATGACGAAGTCGCCATAGCCCTTCGACCAGCTCGCCGCCTTATAGCCCGGCACCGGCTCCATATCGATGTCGGCGGCCAGCAGATAGTTGCAGCCATGCGTTTCGTCATGCGCGGAATCGACGAAGTACTGCGCCAGGAAGCGTTTTCCCGCCAGCCGTCCCTGCATGTCGACGATGCAGGCCAGCACGGTGTCGATCTCACCGCTGGAGACCGCTTTCTTCAACTGATCGAACGAGAAATTTCCGGCCATTCCTTTGGCACTCCAGCACTTGTCGATTGAAAGGGATAAACGTAGCCATGGCCGGCGCGAGGCCGGCCATGGCCATATAGGGCGATATCAGGCGCCAGCTTCGCCGATAGCCACCTCGGCTGCCCTGATCGCGGCCTGGCGTTTGGCGATCTGATCACCGATCGGCGGACCCTGGAACCGGCGGTTCTCGAAACCGAACCAAAGCACGGCGGTCAGCAAGATGAAGCCTATGGTGATGTAAAGCACCTTGTCGTTCGGCGGCTGGATGGCGATGTAGAAGATGATCACCATGCCGACAATCGACAGCGCACAGAAGAGCTTGAACAGTCCGGCGCCCAGGTTCCACGGGCCAGGATTAGGCCACTTGGCCGTGCCGAATGCGACCATGCCGAGTGCGATCGGGATTGTGAACGACAGGAACAGGAACACCAGCGTCGAATTGACGACGATGGTGTAGATGTTGGTGCCGCCGATCGAAATAAACTGGGCAAGGAACACATACAGGATTTCGAGGATCGCGGCCGTCCAGATCGCATTGACCGGCGTGCGCCAGGTCGGGTTGACCTTGGCGAGAGCCGCGGAGCCAACGGGCATGCCGCCGTCGCGGGAGAAGGCAAACAGCATGCGCGAAGCCGAGGTCACGGTGGCCAGGCCGCAGAGGAACTGCGAAATCAGGATGGCGAGATAGAGCAGCTCCTTGAGCCACACGGGCAGGATCGCGTCCATCGTCGAGAAGAAGACGCTCCAGCCCTGCTTGGCGCCGGCAGCCAGGTCCGGGATCGCGAGAACGATTGCGCACAGCATCACCCAGCCGATCAGAGACGACCACAGCACCGACGAAATGATCGCCCGCGGAACGGAGTGTGCCGCCTTGACGGTCTCCTCGG
>NZ_RZQY01000458.1:0-4829 GCF_003998575.1 Mesorhizobium sp. M7A.F.Ca.CA.001.10.2.1
GTCCATAGAAACGGCGCCAGCATCAAGGCGAGGATGAGGCGGAGCAGGCTGGGGTTCATGCGTGGCCTCGAGTTGGCGGTGCCAAGCTAGCACGGACAATCGAGGCGTACAGCTGCAGGCTGAAGATCAGGTCAGTGGATCGGCACCAGCCCGGCCAGCTCGCGCATGTCGTCGAACAGGATGCCGCCGGCCTGGATCAGGCCGGCGCGGTCGGAATAGGGATCGGCATGGTAGGAAAACACCCGCATGCCGGCGGCGATCCCGGCCTGCGTGCCGGCGACGCTGTCCTCGATGACGATGCAGTCGGCAGGCGCGAAGCCCATGGTCTTGGCCGCATGCAGGAACAGGTCCGGGAACGGCTTGCCACGGCTGACCATGGTCGAGGAAAACATCGCGTGTTCGAACAGCGGCAGCAGCCCGGTCTGGCCAAGCGTGATGTGCATCTTCGACACCCGGGCCGAGGTGGCGACGCAATAGGCGATACCGGCTGAACGCACGGCTTCGACGAACTCGCGGACGTAGGGGATCGCTTCGACGCCGTGGGCAAACAGGTCCGGCAGGCCGGCGTTCCAGCGATCGACGAAACCGGCGCCGAGCCTGACGCTGGTCTCTTCTTCGATCTCTTTCTGCACCGACGCCATGCTGCGGCCGGAGAAATTCTTGCGGCAATATTCGAAGCTTGTCGGATAGCCGGCAGCGGTCAGCCATTCGGCGAGACGCCGATTGGCCAAATTCTCTGTATCGACCAGAATCCCGTCGCAGTCGAAGATGACAAGCTTAGGCAGTTCAGACATCAGGCGGTGCCGGTCGATCCGAACCCGCCCGCGCCACGCGCCGTACCACCGGCCAGACTGCGCTCTTCCACGGTCGCCTGGGCCACCGCAGCGAAGATGATCTGGGCGATGCGCATGCCGCGCGTCACGGCAAAGTCCTCGTCGCCGAGATTGATCAGCAGCACCTTCACCTCGCCGCGATAATCGCTGTCGATGGTGCCGGGCGTGTTGAGGACGGTCAGGCCGTGCTTGAAAGCAAGTCCGGAGCGCGGCCGCACCTGGCCCTCCATGCCTTCCGGAATTTCCAGGATCAGCCCGGTCGGCACCAGAGCGCGCTTTCCCGGAAGGATCAGCAGCGGCCGGTCGTCCGGCACCGCGGCGCGCAGATCCATGCCGGCGGCACCAGTGCTTTCATAGGCGGGAAGGGGAAGTCCTTCAGCATGCGGCAACCTGACGAAGCCGACGGTCGGACCGATGACGGAGGGAGTTTGAAGGGCTGCGCGCATAAAATCGATCCTATCGGCGCGAACGGCGATTCGGTCAACTCGACTGTAATTCTATCAACGGCTTTCTTTTGGGCGGCACTGTGACCTGGTTTCGGGCACAGGAGTTTTGATGGATTTGTTGCGCTGAAGGATTGCATGCTTGGTGATTGGCGAAAACGTCCATGCTTCGTCATCCACGGGCGAGCAAGGAGCGTAGCGACGCGGCGCAGACCCGAGGATCCATGCCGCGACTCCAACGGGTCACGACGGTGCAGAGTTCTGCGCCGTTGCACTCTTGGGTAGGTCACGGCATGGATACCAGGGTCTCCGCGACGCCGCTTCGCGGCTGCTCCGCCCTGGTATGACGAAGTTGGGGAGGCTTCGGCCAAACGCGAACGTAGCGCTACTACCGCAGTTCCATCGGAACGACGGTCGTTTCCTTGATTTCCTCCATCACGAAGGAAGCGGACACATCCGACAGAGCCACCTTGGCGATCAGCCGCTGGTAGAGCCGGTCATAGGCCTTCACGTCGGCGACGCGGGCGCGCAAGACATAATCGAGGTCGCCGGACATGCGGTAGACGCCGGTGATCTCGGGAAAGCCGGTCACCGCCGCCCGGAACTTCTGCAGCCACTCCGGATCGTGGTTGGACGTGCGGATCAGGATGAAGACGGAAAGGCCAAGCCCGAGCTTTTCGGCATCGACCAGTGCCACCCTGCCGGTGATGACACCAGCCTCTTCCAGCCGCCTCACTCGGCGCCAGCAGGCATTGCGCGACAGCGCCACCCGTTCCGACAGCTGGTCGACCGACAGCGTGCCGTCGCGTTGCAGCTCAGTGAGCAATTTCCGGTCGATTTCGTCAATTTCCAGCGTCATGTGGGATTTTTGTCCCAAGGATCACCGAAATACAAGGACATTTTGAGACCGATGAACCGGCGAAGCGTGTCAGGATACTCATATCAGGAACTTGAAGCGCTGAAGGGGAACCAGCATGTCGGTCGCCAAGATTTTCACCTCTCATCCGGCCAAGGTCGGCGAAACCTATTTCAGCCACATGGGTTTTGCCGCCTGGTTTTCGTCGCGCCTGTTGATGGCGGCGGGCGCCGCGCTCGTTCACGCTTTCTTGCCGTTTCTGTTTGAAACTACCGCCAGCCGAATCGTTCGCGAGCTTTATGAGCGGACGCACAACAGAGGCACACACGCGATCAAGGAGCCTGCGGCTCTTATGGATCGCGCCTAGAGGACGACAGAAGCGATGTGCCGGTGGGCGGCCTATCTCGGTGAAGCGGTCTTTCTCGAAGACATCCTCACGGCGCCCTGTCACTCGCTGATCGCCCAGAGCCATTGCGCCCAGGAAGCGAAATCGCCGACCAATGGCGACGGCTTCGGCCTTGCCTGGTATGGCGACCGCCCGGAGCCGGGTCTCTATCGCGATATCCTGCCGGCCTGGTCCGATCCCAATCTGAAAAGCCTGTGCCGGCAGATCAAATCCGGCCTGTTCCTCGCCCATGTACGGGCGTCCACCGGCGGCGCCACCAGCCGCATGAATTGCCATCCGTTCATCTCCGGCGCCTGGTCGTTCATGCACAACGGCCAGATCGGCGGCTTCGAGAAGATCCGCCGCGCGCTGGAGAATTCGCTGTCAGACGCCGTCTTCGACCAGCGCGAAGGCACCACCGATTCCGAACTCTTTTTCCTGCTGATGATCGACGAAGGGTTGGCCGGCGATCCGCAAGGCGCGGTGTCCCGCGCCACTAGCCGCGTGCTCGAAGCCTCGCGCCGCGCCGGCCTCGAACCAGCGCTGAAGCTCACCGCCGCCTTCTCGGATGGACAGGCGCTGCATGCGGTGCGCTATGCCACCGACGCCCACGCGCCGACGCTCTACACCTCCGTCTTGCGCAAGGGCGGCGGCCGCTGCATCGTGTCCGAGCCGTTCGACCGCGAGGGCGGCGACTGGCAAGCGATCCCGCCATCGAGTTTTGTCACGATGACGCGGGACGGCATCAGCATTCGCCCGTTTGCTCCAGCGGCGGCAAAGCTGGCGCTGGTCGGGTAAGTTTCTTCGCCGGATCGCAAATGCTGCAAAGTCGCGGGCCAGCGCCCCCCTCTGTCCTGCCGGACATCTCCCCCTCAAGTGGGGAGATTGGCAGCTTCGCCGACCGCGCGTTCTTGCAACGTTGAAGATTGGCGAAAGCCGTGACGCTATCCAATCTCCCCACTTGAGGGGGAGAGGCCGGCAGGCCAGAGGGGGGCGCCGTAGAGTGCCGACATCGGCAGCACAACTTCGATCAAGCACTAGCGAATACCGAATGCTCAACTCCGCTTGAAATCGCGCCGCGTTCCGCCAATTGGTCAGGCACGCGCGGCCAAGCCGGAGCATTCCTCATGGACATCGTCTTCTCCTCAACCGTCGATCTCGCTGCAGCCATCGCCAAGCGCAAAATCTCCGCCGTGGAAGCACTCGACGCCTATCTGGCGCAAATCGATGCGCACAACCATGCGGTGAATGCCGTCATCTCGCTCGACAGGGAAGGCGCCCGCGAGCGTGCCAAGAAGGCGGACGCTGCCCAGGCGCGCGGCGCCGCACCCGGACCTCTGCATGGCGTGCCGTTCACGCTGAAAGACATGCACGAAACGTCAGGCATAAGGACCACGGTCGGCTTCCCGCCCTTTGCCGACTATGTCGCCAAGCAGGACAGCCCGGTCGTCATCAGACTGAAAGCGGCCGGCGGCGTGCTGATGGCCAAGACCAATGTCGCGGCCATGCTTTCGGACTGGCAATCGAACAACCCGCTGTTCGGCCGCACCAACAATCCATGGAATCTCCAGCGCACGGCGGGAGGCTCCAGCGGAGGCGCGGCAGCGGCAATTTGCTTGGGGATGACGCCGTTCGACGTGGGCACAGACATGCAGGATTCGATCCGGCTGCCGGCCGCCTTTTGCGGTGTTTATGGCTTGAAGCCGACGGAGCATCGTGTCTCGCTGGCCGGTGCCTTCCCCGATCCCGGCGGTGCCGCGCGCAGCGTGCGGCTGATGTCCTGCCTCGGGCCGTTGGCGCGCAGCGTGCAAGATTTGGCGCTGATTTATCAAATCATCGCCGGCCCGGATGGAAGCGACACCGATCTTGCTCCGGTGCCGGTCCAGGATATGCCGAAGCTCGACCCTAGGACATTGCGCATCGCCTTCGCGCCGTCCTTTCCCGGCTTTCCGGTGGCCGGCGACATCAGCGCCGCAGTCGAAAACCTCGCAAGGCAGCTGCAATCGGCCGGTGCCCTCGTTGAGGAGGCAAAACTGCCGAAACTCGATCTGCACCACGATCTGGAGCAGGGCGGCGCGCTGATCGGCATGATGCTGGAGGCCGCGCAGCCGGAGTCGCCGGAGGAGCCGACACCGGTCTCGCGCTGGTTCGAGGCACTCGCCCGCCGCGACAGGTCCATTCTCGCCTGGGACCGGTTTTTCGAAAACCATGACGCGCTGCTCTGCCCGGTCGCCATGACTTCCGCCTTCCCGCATTGCGAGCCGGGCACGCCGATCACGGTCGACGGCAAGGAGCAGAGCTACTGGATGCTG
>NZ_RZQY01000459.1:0-4825 GCF_003998575.1 Mesorhizobium sp. M7A.F.Ca.CA.001.10.2.1
CCCCACCGTCACCGCCAGTGGCAGCGCCTGCAGCACCGCCGAAACATTGGCGATCGGCAAATGGGCGAGGGCGACGAGAAAACTCACCGTGGCACCGGCCTCGCTGATCACGCGCAGGGCCACCAGAGGCTGCAGCATCGAACCCGGGCGGGCGAGCGCGCCGCGCTGCCAGGCGAGCAAGCCGACGAAAAGCGAAGCGAAAGCCCCACGGATCAACATGACCTGCGCCATGTTCATCGATTGTGACGAGTATTTGGTGATGGCATCGTTGAGGCAGAAGCCGGCCATCGCCACCATCATGAACAACGCGCCGCGAATATTTGGTGACAGGGGCAAGACGGCTACCGGTTCTGCTAATGCATGTCGCCCAAAAGTGACCTCGGTTTTGGGGAAACGACACGCATAAGAAACAAAGACCTAAAGCGCGTCGCCTGAATCCGTTCAAACGCGACGCGCTTTAGGCAGCAAGCCTGTAACAGCCGGGCGTGAAACAGCAACAGCAAAGGGCTGGGCCACAGCCTTGTTTGTGGCTCAGAAGATCACCTGCAATGGCGGCAGAACTTACTTCTTCGGCGTCAGCACCTCGGTGCCATTGCCTTCCTTGCCGGCGATGGTCCACAGACCATGCAGCGAGCCGTCGTCCGTCATCTTGTAGACGACGAGGCCGATATCCTTGCCCATGACATAGCCGGCCGAGAAGGCATCATCGTTGCGCATGCAGATGCCGTCGGAAGATGAGCCGCCGGTTTCCCAATGGATCGCGCACGTCGTCCCGCTGGTCAGCGTGATGGTTGCCTCGCCGCCATAGGCAGAGCCGTCGAAGTTGGTGCCGGCGACCGTATAAGTGCCGCCGATCGACTGGGCCGCAGCGGGCACGGCCGCGAGACCAAGCAAGGCTAGAGAAAGAACGAGTTTGCGCATGGAGTATTCCCCCTGTGAGCGAAGATCCGCTTCCAGGGAAAGGGTAGGTTGGAACAGACTGGCCGTAAATCCGGCTGTGGTTCGCGAACAAGACTTTTTCTGGGGTGTGGTCCGAAACTTTCACGACCCCTTGAGACTGCCGGCAATGGCGCCGACCAGCGGGTCGTATTTCGACTTCAGGGCCGGAGGGTAGTCGACCCAGACCGTGCGGATGATACCGTCTCTCCCAAACAGACGTCGCTCGTAAAACATCTTTCCATCCTTAACGCCCGACAGCACCGCCCAATCGCTGCCGGCCTTGCCATAGGTCACCTTGTAGCCGGCTTCATCGCTGGCCTTCTCGGCCGCCACAAAGCCCTTCGGCGTATCGTTGTCTATGTTGAGGATGCCGGAGCAGATCAGGCTGGCGCCATCGGCGCTCAGCCATTGCTGTCCGTCGCCATTATCGGGCTCCGGCTGGCGATCGGTGAAGATCTCGTCGGGAAAGGTGCAGACGGTGCCGAAGCGCTCGTTCACATAAGTGAACGGCGCGGCGACCGCACTGCTTGCTGCCATTGTCGCAATCGCCAGGAATGAAGAGTGCAGCCGCATGCTCGCCTCGAGTCATGATCCGAAGCAATCTTGCATGAATTTCACGAAAAGATCAGCCGCCGGTGACGCTCATATGGCGTGACACCGATGGGCGGCTGGTGCGGCGGTCGATGATGAAGTCGTGGCCCTTGGGCTTGCGGCCGATGGCTTCGTCTATTGCATCGGCGACCAGCTCGTTGCCTTCGGAGGCGCGCAAGGGCGCGCGCAGGTCGGCGGCATCTTCCTGGCCCAGGCACATATAGAGGGTGCCGGTGCAGGTCAGCCGGACGCGGTTGCAGCTTTCGCAGAAATTATGCGTCATCGGCGTGATGAAGCCGAGCCGTCCGCCAGTCTCGGCGACCTGGACATAGCGGGCCGGGCCGCCGGTCTTGAAGGGAATGTCGGTCAGCGTGAACTGGCGTTCCAGCGACGCGCGCAGCAGCGACAGCGGCAGATACTGGTCGGTGCGGTCGGCATCGATCTCGCCCATCGGCATGGTTTCGATGACCGTCAAGTCCATGCCGCGGCCATGCGCCCAGCGCATCATCTCGGGCAGCTCGGCGTCGTTGAAATCCTTCAATGCCACCGCGTTGAGCTTGACCTTCAGCCCCGCGGCCTGCGCGGCATCGATGCCTTGCATGACCTTGTCGAGATGGCCCCAGCGGGTGATCTTGTGGAACTTGTCGGCATCGAGCGTATCGAGCGACACGTTGATGCGCTTGACGCCGCAATCGGCGAGTTCGGCGGCAAAGCGCGACAGCTGCGAGCCGTTGGTGGTCAGCGTCAGCTCTTCCAGCGCGCCGCTGGCGAGATGCCGCGAGAGCTGGCGCACCAGATGCATGATGTTCTTGCGCACCAGCGGCTCACCGCCGGTCAGGCGCAATCGCCTGACGCCCTTTTCGATGAAAACCGTGCACAGCCGGTCGAGCTCTTCCAGCGACAGCAGGTCCTTCTTCGGCAGGAAGGCCATGTCCTCGGCCATGCAATAGGTGCAGCGGAAATCGCAGCGGTCGGTGACCGACACGCGGAGATAGCTGATCGTGCGGCCGAAAGGATCAATCATGTCCATGCTTCAAGCGCTTCCTGTGGCCGTGAACGGCTTCGTTATATACCGCTATGTGATACGATCCGGCCTGCCATTCAAGATAGCGCCTCTCGATCTTTGGTAACATCTCTGCGCCGACATCGCATGTCGGTCGGTCTCATCAGGCCTTTTCCCGTTTGGCGAAGCGGCGTAGGGAAGGGCGGATGAGACGGGATCGAACAGCATGACCGCACCGAAAGAGCTCAGGGTCTCCAAGGACCGCAAACTTCTGTCCGTCACCTTTCCCGACCACCATCCATTCGAATTACCGGCGGAACTGCTGCGCGTCGCCTCGCCATCGGCCGAGGTGCAGGGCCATTCGCCGGATCAGCGGGTGACGGTCCCCGGCAAGCGCAATGTGGCAATCCTCAAGATAGAGCCGGTCGGCAACTACGCCGTGCGCATCACCTTCGACGATTTCCACGACACCGGCATCTTCACCTGGAATTACCTGCATACGCTCGGCCACGAGAAGGATGCGCGCTGGGAAGCCTATCTCGCGGAGCTTGCGGAAAAGGGCCTGAGCCGGGACCGCTAAAATTGATTCCCCTCGCTGTCGTCAAAACGTCATCGAGATGGCGTAGCGCCGGCAAAGGTTTGGAGGCGAAAACATGTCCGTCATCACCACGGTCGAGCAGCTCGAGGCGCTTTATGGCGTTCCAGGCGAGGCCTCGCTGGTCAAGGAACTCGACCACGTCATTCCCGAATATGCCGCCTTCATCGAAGCCTCGCCGTTCGTCGCGCTGGCCACCAGTGGCCCGGAGGGACTGGACTGTTCGCCGCGCGGCGATCTCGCCGGCTTCGTGCGCATCCACGATCCGAAAACCCTGATGATGCCGGACCGTCGCGGCAACAACCGCGCCGATTCGCTTAAAAACATTATCCGCGACCCACGTGTTGGGCTGCTGTTCCTGGTACCTGGTTCGGGCACGACGCTGCGCATCAATGGCCGCGCTCATGTTACAACGGATACAGCGCTGTGCGCGTCATTCACGGTGGAAGGCAAGGCGGCTCGATCGGTGACCGTCATCGACATCGATTCGGTCTATTTCCAATGCGCCCGGGCCATCGTCCGCTCCGAGCTCTGGAACGCAGCAAGGCATGTCGACCCGAAGTCGCTGCCGACGCCCGGACAGATCCTGGAGATCACCAGCCGCAGGAACATCGACGGCGAAACCTACGACAAGGAATGGCCGGAGCGGGCGAAGAAGACGATGTGGTAGGTTTGGGCTGAAAAGCCCTCACGCCTCTTTCAGCACATCATAGATCTTGCGCATCTGCTCGCCGATCATGTCGCATTGTTCCGGCGTAGACTGGCTCATCGCCTTCTCTATCAGCGCCATGTGCACTTTCAGCGCCTGCATCAACAGCGCCTCGCCGGCCTCGGTGAGCGCGAGCCGCAGGATGCGCTTGTCCTTCTCGTCGCCTTCGCGGCGCAGCAGGCCACGCGCTTCCAGCTGCGGCAAAAGCATGGTGATGTTGGAACGGCCGACGAGCAGCTTGCGGGCAAGATCGTGCTGCGACATGCCGGGGTGGCGATAGAGGTTCATCAGCACGTCGAGCTGCGCCGGTTTCAAATCGAGCGGCGCAAGCTTCACCGCCAGCGTGCGCTCCAGCACATGGCAGGCGCGCGCCACCGCGACCCAGTTGCGGAAACGCGGGTTATCCCAAGGCAGCTCTTGTTTATTGTTCATCTTTGAACTATTATGTTCATGCTTGAACGTATGGATGGATTTTCACTATGGCATCATTCGGGCTGAAGGTCATCCGGGGCGTGTTCGGTGCGGCAGAGCGTGTCGCGCCGCGGCTTAGCGGACGCGCGGCGTTCGAATTGTTCTGCCGCACCCCGAATGTCAAGGCGCTCAGCGATGGCGAGCGCCGTGCTGTCGACCGTGCGGCCGGGTTCATGACCGAGGCGCGTCATCACCGGCTGAAGACCGCGACCGGCTGCGTCATGGTGCACGAGTTCCGCCCGGAGCCGGGCAGGGCGGCCGCCGGCACGGTGCTCGTCGTCCATGGCTGGCGCTCGCGCACCGAATATATGCGCGCCTTGATCGAAGGCTATCGCGCCGCCGGCCACCGGGTCGTTTCGCTTGACCTGCCCGGCCACGGCCAGTCGCAGGGCCGGCGCTTGAACATGGTCAATGCGGTGGATGCGGTGCGGGTTGCCGGCGAGTGGTTCGGCCCCTTCGTGGCAGCGGTCGGCCATTCCTTCGGCGGCGCCGTCGCCGCCAACGCCATCGCCGGTTC
>NZ_RZQY01000045.1:0-18216 GCF_003998575.1 Mesorhizobium sp. M7A.F.Ca.CA.001.10.2.1
GTGCCGTCATTATCATCGCCATCTTCTACACCAGCGGCCTTTCGCTGGCTTATCTGGGTGCTGCCTTCGCCGTCATTGCCGCGCTTGTCGTGCTCAACCGCATGCGGGTGATGACGCTGGTTCCCTATCTCGTGCTCGGCGTCATCCTGTGGGTGCTGGTTCTGAAATCCGGCGTCCATGCCACGCTCGCCGGCGTGGCGCTGGCGCTGACCATCCCGCTTGAGCGTTCCGCCGGGATCGGCCACGATCTCGACCGTTCGCCCCTGCACCGGCTCGAGCACGGCCTGCACAAGATTGTGGCCTTCGTCGTCATCCCGATCTTTGGCTTTGCCAATGCCGGCGTTTCGCTCGCCGGTCTCAGCGTCAGTGCGCTGATCGAGCCGTTGACGCTGGGTGTCGCCGCCGGCCTGGTGGTCGGCAAGTTGGTCGGCGTGTTCGGCTCCTCGGCCCTTGCCATCCGGCTCGGTCTTGCCGACCTGCCAGCCAATGCAGGCTGGACGCACATGATCGGCATATCGCTGCTGTGCGGCATCGGCTTCACCATGAGCCTGTTCATCGGCCTGCTCGCCTTCGCCGGCGACGTGGCGCTGCAGGACGCGGTCAAGGTCGGCATCCTCGCCGGTTCCTTCATCGCCGCTATCCTGGGCGCTGCCGTGCTGCTCATGGCGCCCGCCAGGGGTGGCGTGGAGGACGGTGAAGAGTAGAGGCAGTCTTAGGACTTGGGGGACAATCGCTACTCGCTCTCACCCTCCAGCGCCGGCACCGACACGCCGGCAAGCTCTGCCGCCAGCAGCCGCGAAGCGCCGGCCCGCGCGATCCGCAGCATCAGCGCTTTGCGCGTTGCCGCTGCCATGCGGTGCTCGGGCGCATCGCGCAGGATCTCGGCGCCGTAGCCGTCGGAGAGGATGAAGCCGCACTCCTGGGGAAATATCTCCGAGGGCACGCCGGGATGGGTGGCGAAGAAGAAGCGGTCGGAATGCAGCCGGTAGTCGGGCCATTTGCGGTCGACCCTGAAATCCTCGATCGAGGATTTGATCTCGATGATCCAGATATCGCCCTGCCGGGTCAGCGCGACGAGGTCGGCGCGGCGGCCCGTGGCCAGCGACAGTTCGGGCAACACATGTGCGCCCATATCCATGAGCAGCCGCTGTACGCCGCGCCGCACCAGCATGGCGCGTTCGGACTGGCGGCCGTCGATGAGAGGATTGATGAGGATGGGGGAGATGATCGGCATGCCAGGCACCATGCCAGATTTTGTTCACGGTTTGAACCTGTTTTATGCAGACGATTGTATATTCGATATACCCGGATATACCCAAAAGAAGTCAGGCATTGATCCTTGAAAGATTGAGTTTGCGGTGCGTACCGTCGCTTCCATGGGGACGGGTGACGCAAAATCGAACACTAAAGAAGGCCAACAAGTATGGGCCTTTGACCTTGACGCTCTGCGCAAGGCTTTCAGAAAGTCCGTTCGGGAGCATAAAGTCACGGCGGCTGATTGGGCGGAACACGCCAAGCAGTTCCTCGAAAAACAAAGAGATCGTCAGCGCGAATCGACTTGATATGCCGCGCCGATCAATTTCCATTTAGTAACCCTAAGATAGCAGAAAAAAGTCTTTGCGCGTTACCAACCAAAGTCAGATGCAACCGCTTCAGTTCCGCGAATGTCGAATTGCATAAGCAGGGAGACGTCACTTCGACATTTCCGTGAAGGCGCAACCCATCTGCGGGTGGCGCATGGCTTTCTGTAAATTAGCTAAAGCTAATTTAAGTGAAAGGTGATATTTTGGAAGCAGCCGGGGCTCCCCCAATACACCCCGCTCCGGTCAGGCCCGGTGGCGGTCCACCCAAAGGAAGGCTACCGGGCCGATCCCTGCAACCAACCGGTGATCCGCTCGTTGATCCCATGCCGGGTTGATCCCCCGGCACTCCAGGACCTGCCCGCTGCCGAGGGGCGGCGGGCCTTTTTTGCCGATTGGATTCAAGCCCGCAGCGATAGCGAAGGCTCCGGCGGATGCCGGAGCCTTCGCGTTTGGTGATCCCGTCAGAAGTGGATCCAGAAGGATCTGCGGAAACATCTGCGGCGCCAAGAACCATTGCGCCAATAGCGACGGCAAACCCGCCTCCACCCGCGTCGGCGACGGCGGCGGTGCCATCTGCGGTGCCGCACGAACTCGACGCCGTCCTGAACATCGGGACCATCCGGGCCGAGAATGTCGTCGGATGGTTTGTCGAGCTCATCGAGAATGCCGGGCCCCGTATCAGGGATGCCGGCCAGGGCGGTGGCAGGACGCGCGATTGCGACGACGGTCGCAGCCCCTGCAAGCCCAAGCATTCCAGTCAGAAACAATCGCCGATCCATGCCAACCTCCATCGTTGATCATTGCGACAAGGGAAGACATAGAGCGGCAGATTGACGCGCCCAGATGCCGAAGAAAATTGGGTCAATCCCCCTGCCGTGCCGGCGGCGGATCTTTTTAGCGGTCTCTGACAATCCACGCGGCCAAATGCGCCTGTTCCCAGGGATCATTCCTCCGACAAGCCGGTCGCCGTTGCGTCCGTTTCAATGCTCACCGGCACGCCCTGGCGCAGGGAGTTGCTGACCGTGGAAATCGCCGCGGCCCTTGTGATGATCTCCGCCGGGTCGGAGCCGTCCAGTGTCGTGCATGAAACCTTCATGATTGACGAGGTCGCGAGCAAAGGCTTGCCTTCGAGGTTCAGCGTGACGGTCACCGCGATCTTGTTGAGCGTTACACCCATTTCCTCGGCGACGTAGCGAAGGTCGTTGCAGAAGCAGCCGCCGATCGCCAGGGCGAGCAGTTGGCCGCCATTGAAGCACAGGCCCATGCCGCCGGCCTTGCCTTCGGGCCGGTCGACGATGATCGTGTGGCCGCCGGCCCAGCCCATGGCGGCTTGCGTGTCCTCCACATTGCGCAGTTCGACGGTCATCGAGACCATTGCGGATGTCCTCCCGGCAGGAGTCGACCAGGCGTCGGGCCTCGTCGACGTAGAGTCATTATGCAGGCGCAGAGGCGACCTTGTCGCTGGGCAACGCCGCCCCCGCCATGTCATCAAGGATCGGACAATCCGGCCTTTCGTCGCCGTGGCAGGCATGGATCAG
The DNA here is from genome assembly GCF_003998575.1 of Mesorhizobium sp. M7A.F.Ca.CA.001.10.2.1. Classification (NCBI taxonomy): domain Bacteria; kingdom Pseudomonadati; phylum Pseudomonadota; class Alphaproteobacteria; order Hyphomicrobiales; family Phyllobacteriaceae; genus Mesorhizobium; species Mesorhizobium sp. M7A.F.Ca.CA.001.10.2.1. The sequence continues at coordinate 3,122 of NZ_RZQY01000045.1, forward strand.
TTTCTGCAGCGTCGAGCGCATCGACTGCAGCTCGCGCACTTTCTCCTCGATCGCCGTGACATGGGCGGCGGCAATTTCGCGCACGTTCTGGCTGGCGCGGCTGCGATCCTGGTAAAGCGCCATCAACTGGCGGCAATCGTCGATGGAAAAGCCGAGATTGCGCGCGCGGCGCAGGAAGGCCAGCCGGTGGATGTCGTCTCCGGAATAATCGCGGTAGCCGTTGGCGGCGCGCGCCGGGGCGATCAGGCCGATCTCTTCATAGTAGCGGATGGTCTTGGCCGGCAGGCCGGAGCGGTGGGCGGCGTCACCGACATTCATGACGGTTCTCCTCGATTTCCAGGAGCCCATGGAGCAGGCCCCTTGAATTTGCTTCACAATCCTGTGAGTCCTGTTGCCAAAATGCCATAGTGATACGCTTACCGGTACGTCAAGGCAGGCATATAGGCATCGCGCGCTTGGCAAGCAAAGCAAATGCCAGCATGAATGATGATGAGAGAGCGGCCGACTCGTGCCGCCGAAGTTGGGCGGGGCACCGGATCACCTGATGCGCATGAAGTCGTTTGCAATCATCGCCGCACTGGCGCTCTCCACTGCTATCGCCGGTTGCAGCACCATCGGCTCGCAGATATTCTCCAACAACTACGGCGCGGTCACCGACGCAGGTTATCAGCTGCCGCGCATCCCGATCGAGAAAGTGCCGATGAAGTACCATCGGCAGGAAGTGAACTACGACAGCCCGGAAAAGCCGGGCACGATCATCGTCGATACGCAGAACAAGTTCCTCTACTTCATCGAGGGCGACGGAAGGGCCATTCGCTACGGCATCGGCGTCGGCCGCGAGGGCTTCGAGTGGCATGGCACCGCCCACATTGCGCTCAAGCGCGAATGGCCGACCTGGACGCCGCCGAGGCAGATGATCCAGCGCCAGCCGGAATTGGAAAAGTTTGCCGGCGGCATGCAGCCGGGCCTGAAGAACCCGCTCGGCGCGCGCGCCATGTACCTGTTCAACAAGGGCGGTGATTCAGGCTATCGCCTGCATGGCAGCCCGGAGTGGAATTCGATCGGCAAGGCGATGTCGTCTGGCTGCATCCGCCTGATGAATCAGGACATTATCGACCTCTATGACCGCGCCTCGGTCGGCGCCAAGGTCATCGTTCTCTAGAGGCAGGTTTCGTACGCGGACCGTCTAGGCAACAACGGACGTCCCAAGCAGAAAACCGGGCAATTCGGCCCGGTTTTTTGTTGTTTGCGCGATGCGACGCCTGCTCGGTGGTCAGGACACCGCCGAGAACGAGGTGGGAGCCAAGATTTGGTTGGTGATTGTCTCGGTGATCTGGCCGTCACGCTCGGAATCTTCCCGCGCCTGTGTCCAGGCCGGGTCCTTCACGAACGCCGTCCAGCGCTCTTCGCGTTCGGCCAGCGATTCCCATGCCAGCATGTAGGTCAGGTCGTTGTTCGAAGCACCGATCAGCGTGGTAAAGAAACCCGCTTGGCGGATACCGTGCTTTTCCCATAATTTGAGGGTGATCTTGTCGAAGCGATCAAGAAGCGCCGGCAAGCGTCCCGGCAAAGCCCGGTAAACCCGAAGTTCGTAGATCACTTTGGAGTTCCTTCTGATCGATGCGCCGGAAGCGAAGAAATCGGACCAGATGGTCAGTGGGGTAGAATCATCAAAGGGGCGTCAGGAGACCTGTTCGACCTGCTGCACTTCCGGCACGAAATGGCGCAGAAGGTTCTGGATGCCGTGCTTCAGCGTCGCCGTCGATGACGGGCAGCCGGCGCATGCGCCCTTCATGTGCAGGAACACCGTGCCATTCTCGAAGCCGCGGAAGGTGATGTCGCCGCCATCCTGGGCGACCGCCGGACGCACCCGTGTATCGAGCAGTTCCTTGATGGTGATGACCAGCTCCTCGTCGGCTTTGTCGTAGAACTCACCGGTCTGGCTGGTCTCGGCGGCCGGGCCGGCCTTGGCCATGACGGGCGCGCCGGACATGAAATGCTCCATGATGGCGCCGAGGATCGCCGGCTTCAAATGCTGCCAGTCGGGGCCATCCTTGGTCACGGTGATGAAGTCATAGCCGAAGAAAACGCCGGTGACGCCAGGAATTTCGAACAGCCGGCCGGCCAGCGGCGAGGCAACGGCGGCGCTGTCGGCATCGCGGAAATCGGCGGTGCCTTCCAGAAGCACTTCCTTGCCGGGCAGGAATTTCAGCGTCGCCGGGTTTGGCGTCGATTCGGTCTGGATGAACATGGCCGTCTCCGTGCCCGTTTGGGCATCTAGTTTGGAACAATTCTAAATAGGCTCAATTGGCTGGACATTCAAGCGAAACGCATCGTCGGAACAGCTGGCTGGCGGAATGTTTTTCCGCGCCCATCATCGGACCGGCATCACCTGAAGAGCAGAATCTCAGGCCAGGCTGTCGATTTCCTCGTCCGACAGGTTCTGCGGCACGACAGTCACCGGGATCGGGAAGGCGGCACCCTTGCCGGCCACGGCGCCGACCAGTGGCCCCGGGCCTTCCTTGCCCGCACCGGCGGCCAGCACCAGGATGGCGATGTCCTGGTCTTCCTCGATCAATTTGTGGATCTCTTCCGTCGGCTTGCCTTCGCGCACCACCATCTCGGGCTCGATGCCGAGCTTCTGGCGCACCTTGTTGGCATAGCTGTCGAGCGCGGCGCGCGCCGTGGCGTTGGCTTCCTCGCGCATGATCTTCTCGACACCCAGCCAATGCTGGAAATCGTCCGGCACGATGACATAGAGCAGCACCAGCGTGCCGCTGGTGCTCTGCGCCCGTTTCGAGGCGTAGGCGACGGCGCGCTCGCATTCCGGCGTGTCGTCGATGATCGTCAGGAATTTCCTGCGATGGCCGGCTTCGCGGCTGAGGCGTTTGGAGACCATGTCTATCTACTCGGTGTCTTGCGGCGCAATCTGCCACTGCGGGGGACCGGCGGCAAGCCGCCGGCCTTGTGCCAGTGCACCCGATGTCGCGATCAGCCCTGCAGCAGGCCGATAATGTCGCGCACCGTCTTCATCGTCGCTTCGGCCAGCACGCCGGCGCGCTCGCCGCCATCCTTGAGCACCGCGTCGACATAGGCGCGGTCATCCGAAATGCGGCGCATCTCGCTGGCGATCGGCGCCAGTTTTTCCACTGCAAGATCGGCCAAGGCCGGCTTGAACACGGAAAACTGCTGGCCGGCGAATTCCTTGAGTACATCCGCCTTCGATATCTCGGCGAGACCCGCATAGATGCCGACCAGGTTCTCCGCCTCGGGCCGGCCGGCCAGGCCGTCCAGCTCGCTCGGCAACGCTTCCGGGTCGGTCTTGGCCTTGCGGATCTTCTTCGAGATGTCGTCGGCATCGTCGGTCAGGTTGATGCGCGACAAATCCGACGGGTCCGATTTGGACATTTTCTTGGAGCCGTCGCGCAGCGACATGATGCGCGCCGCCGGCCCGCCGATGACCGGCTCGGTCAGCGGGAAATAGCCGTTGACGGTCTCTTCGCCGACCTGCATCTCGACGCCGACGCCAAGGGCCGCGATGCGGTCGGAGAAGTCGTTGTTGAATTTCTGCGCGATGTCGCGGGTGAGTTCCAGATGCTGCTTCTGGTCCTCGCCCACCGGCACGTGGGTGGCACGGTAGAGCAGGATGTCGGCAGCCATCAGCGAAGGATAGGCAAGCAGGCCGAGCGAGGCGTTCTCGCGATCCTTGCCGGCCTTGTCCTTGAACTGCGTCATGCGGTTCATCCAGCCGATGCGCGCCACGCAATTGAAGATCCAGGCGAGCTCGGCGTGCTGCATGACCCGCGACTGGTTGAAGACGATGTGCTTCTTCGGGTCGATGCCCGAGGCCAGGAACGCAGCGGTGATCGACCGCGTCTGATCGGCTAGGTCTTCATAAACGAGTTGGGCTGTCAGCGAATGCAGGTCGACGACGCAATAGATGCAATCGGAGGTGTCCTGCAGGGCAACGAATTTCTTGATGGCGCCGAGATAGTTGCCGAGATGCAGATTGCCGGTCGGCTGGACACCGGAAAAGACGAGTGGCTTGAAGGCGGTCATGATTGTCCTCATGGCTTGTGGAGGGCCGTATAAGCGTGATTCCGAAAAGTTGCAGACTTTTCGGAGCCAATCGCGCGGCTGGAAACCGCGCGCGGCGAAAGTCTTGCGACGGCGCGCTTATGGACGAAGACGGCGCTGCGATCAAGACGGCGCTGCGGGCGTGTCGGGCGCTCTACTCGTCCAGGTCGGTCTTTGCGACCGGTGGCGCCGACTTGCCCGATCCCCGCTTGACGTTGCGTCGGATCATGCCGAAATCGGCACCGCCTGTGGCGAAGGCGGTGATGAAATAAAGCAGCGCTCCGCCGGCAACCAGCGACAGCAGCGTCGTCGCCTTGACCACCAGCGGCGAGCCCGGCCCTAGCCTGACGGCGAACCAGTGCTCGGCAAAATAGAGTGCCGCCCCCATTACGGCCGCCGACAGCACCAGCCGTGGAATGCGCTTCATCAGCGGCACGTCGCGCCCCCAATGGCCGCGCCGGATCAAGACGCCGAGCAGCATCACCGCGTTGACCCAGCCGGCGACGGCCGAGGCCACCGCGATGCCGGGCGCGCCCATCCGTGGAAACAGCGTCAGCGCCGTGGTGACGTTCACCGCCACCGAGATGGCGGCAAAGATCATCGGCGTGCGCGTGTCCTCGCGGGCGAAATAGCCTGGGGTGAACGCCTTGATCAGGACGAAGGCCGGCAGGCCGAGGCCGAAGATCGCCAGGATCGCCGCCACCGTCGGCGTCGAGCCGTTGGCGGCGAATGCGCCGCGCTCATAGACCAGCCGCACGATCGGCTCCGACATCACCCAGAGTGCCGCGGCTGCCGGCAGGGTAAGGAACAGCGTGAACTCGACCGAGCGGTTCTGCAGATTGGCCGCCTCGATCAGATTGCCCGACTTCAGCGCCCGCGACAATTCGGGCAACAGCACGATCGCCACCGCAACACCGACCACGCCGAGCGGCAACTGGTAGATGCGGTCGGCATAGGCGAGCGAGGATACCGCGCTGTTCTGCGCCGAGGCGATCGCCGTGCCGATCAGCTGGTTGATCTGGGTGATGCCGCCGGTGATGGCCGCCGGCAGCGCCAGGATCAGCAGCCGCTTGACCGCGGGCGTCATTTTCGGCCGGCGGAAGCCGATCGAGATGCCGGCGTGGCGCACCGCCACCCAGACGATCGCCAGTTGCACCAGTCCGGCGGCAAGCACGCCCCAGGACAGCCCGTAGCCGACGGTGAGGGCATCCGAGCCCTTATACCAGGCATAGGCGAGCACGCCGATCAGGATGATGTTGAGGAACACCGGTGCCACCGCGGCGGCGAAATAGCGGCGCAGCGAATTCAGCATGCCCGCCATCATCGCGCCCAGCGACATGCAGATCAGATAGGGAAACATGATCGTCGCCAGCGTCACCGTGGTGTCGAACTTCCCCGGCGTGCCGGCAAAACCCGGCGCCACCAGATAGCGCACGATCAGCGGCATCGACAGTTCCATGATGATCGTCAGCGCCAGCAGCGCCGTGAACAGCACGCCGAACACTTCCTCGGAAAAGCGCTTGGCGCCTTCGGTACCGTGGGTCTCGATCTCCTTGGCGAACAGCGGCACGAAGGCGGCGTTGAAGGCGCCTTCGGCAAACAGCCGGCGAAAGGTGTTGGGAAACTGGAAAGCGGCGTTGAAGGCATCGGCGACCGGTCCGGTACCGAGTGCGGCGGCCATCAGCATCTCGCGGCCGAAACCGAGCGCGCGGCTCATCAGCGTGCCGGAAGCGACCGTTGCGAATTTCTTGACGAGGCTCATGCTTTTGGGAACTGCCTGCGAAATTGGGACGAAGTGATGGTCGTTGTCACTCGGCCGCCGCCCTGGACTTGCCGCCGCGTTCGGGCACGATGCCTTCGAGCGTTGCCATCAGCCGATTGCGGATGGTGGCGATGCGGGCCGGGCTGTCTATCTTCTGGCCAGTGAGATCGGTGACATAGAAAGTGTCGATGACCTTTTCGCCGAAGGTGGTGATGTGGGCCGATGCGATGTCGAGCGACAGGTCGGAAAGCGTTCCGGTGATCTCCGACAGCAGTCCCGGCCGGTCGAGGCCCTCGACCTCGATGACCGAAAAACGGTTCGACAGCGTGTTGCGGATTTCGGCGCGCGGCGGGATCTTGAACACCTTGGAGCCGCGCCGCGGCTTGGTGCGCTTCTCGATCATTTCCGGCAGCCAGCTCTTGCCCGACAGCACGTCCTCGATCAGCCGGCCGACACGCTCGGCACGCCGGCGCTCATCCTCGTCGCGATCGAATTCTCTGCTGATCAGGATCGTGTCGAGGGCGCGGCCATCCGACGTCGTGAAGATCTGCGCGTCGACAATGTTGCCGCCGGCTCCGGCGCAAGCCCCGGCGATGACCGAGAGCAGACGGGGGTGGTCCTGCGCCAGCACGGTGATTTCGGTCACCGCCTCGAACTGGTGGGTCTTGACCATGGTGGCAAGCTTGTTGCCTGACACGTCGGCTTCGCGGATGAACTCGGCATGGCGCAACTGGTCTGCGAGATCGACGGTCAAAAGGTAATTCTCGTAGTGTTGGCCGACATAGCGCTTGCGGGCTTTGTCCGGCCAGTCGGCAAGCGCCTCGGCCAGGCGCTCGCGCGCCGCCGCCGTGCGCTGCGCGCGCGACACTTCCGAAAACCCGCCGGTCAGCAGCAATTCGGTCTCGTAGTAGAGCGTGCGCAGCAGCTGGCCCTTCCAGCCGTTCCAGACACCGGGTCCGACGCCCCTGATGTCGCAGACGGTGAGGATCAAAAGCAGCTTCAGCCGCTCGACCGACTGCACGATCGCGGCAAAATCCTCGATGGTCTTGCGGTCGTTGAGGTCGCGGGTCTGCGCCGTCATCGACATCACGAGGTGGTTCTCGACCAGCCAGGCCACGGTTTCGGTATCGGCAGGCGACAGCCCCATATGCGGGCAGATGCGACGGGCGATCCTGGCCCCGGCCTCGGAATGGTCCTCCGGCCTGCCTTTGGCGATGTCGTGCAGCAGTACGGCGACATAGAGCGCCTCGCGGCTCTTCTTCAGGCCCGGCATCAGCGTGTGCGACAAGGGGTGGACCTTTTCGCCGTCGCCGCGCTCGATCTCGGCCAGCACGCCGATGCAGCGGATCAGATGCTCGTCCACCGTGTAGTGGTGGTACATCGAGAACTGCATCATGGCGACGATCTTGCCGAAATCCGGGATCAGCCTGCCGAGCAGTCCGGCTTCGTTCATGCGACGCAGATTGAGTTCGGCATTGCGATCCGAGGTCAATATGTCGAGGAACAGCCGGTTGGCCTCCTCGTCGCGCCGCAGCGACTTGTTGACCAGGCCGAGCGAACGGGTCAGCAGCTTCAGCGCGTCAGGGTGGAATTCCAGACCGTGCTTGTCGGCGAACCAGAACAGCCTGAGCAGATTGACCGGATCGCGCTCGAACACCTGGTCGTCGGCGATGTTGATGCGGTGGTTGTCGACAATGAAGTCGGAAGTACCGGCCAGCTTGCGCTTGCGCCTGGAGAAAGTCAGGAAGATGCGGTTGAAGCCAGGTACGTGCTTGGCCTGCTCCTCCTCGAGCGCGGCGCAGAAGATGCGGGTCAGGTCGCCGACGTCCTTGGCAACGAGAAAGTAGTGCTTCATGAAGCGCTCGACCGCCGACAGGCCGGGGTGTGTGGTGTAGCCGAGCCGTTCGGCGATCTCGCGCTGGATGTCGAAATGCAACCGCTCTTCGGCCTTGCCGGTGAGGAAATGCATGTGGCAGCGTACCGCCCACAGGAAATCCTCGGCCTTCTGGAACTCGCGGTATTCGCCCTCGGTGAAGACGCCCTTGTCGACCAGTTCCTCACCGGTGCGCACCCGATAGAAATATTTGCCGATCCAAAACAGCGTCTGCAGGTCGCGCAGGCCGCCCTTGCCGTCCTTGACGTTGGGCTCGACCAGATAGCGGCTTTCGCCGGCCTTGGCATGGCGGTCATCGCGTTCGGCAAGCTTGGCCTGGACATATTCGGGGCCGGTCGTGCGCACCACCTCATGGTCGAACCGCAGCATCAGTTCATCATAGAGCTTTTCCTCGCCCCACAGGAAACGTGCTTCGAGGATCGAGGTGCGAATGGTGACATCGGTGCGCGACAGGCGCAGGCATTCGTCGATGTTACGGGTGGCGTGGCCGACCTTCAGCCCCAGGTCCCACAGCATGTAGAGCATGTATTCGACTGTCTGTTCGCCCCACGGCGTCTGCTTGTAGGGCAGCAGGAACAGAAGGTCGATGTCGGATCCGGGCGCCAGCGTTCCACGGCCGTAGCCGCCGACAGCGACAACGGCCATGCGCTCCGCCGAAGACGGGTTCTTGACCCGGTAGACATGGGTGACGGCGAAATCGTAAAGCGCCCGGATGATCTCGTCCATGAGGTGCGACAGCCGCGCCGCGCAGGCGCTGCCGCCGCCATCGTCCATCAGCATGCGTTCGGCAATGGCGCGCCCTTCCGCCAGTCGTCCCTTGAGCAGTTGGAGCACGCCATTGCGCGCGACCTGCCCGGAGCCGTCGCCCGCCGTGGCCGCGGTCAGCGCGGTCATCTCGCGGCGCAAGGCTTCGCCGTCGATCAATTCGTCGAGCTTCAGGGAGATTCTTGCCATATACCCAGCCGGCCTTGCCGTTTCGGCGGCGTCTATAGCGCGTTTTCGCGGCGCTGGGTATGGGGCGTTGAAAGCCGGTTCAAGACCCGGCTGAGCTCTGGCTCGGATAAGTAAATGGAATGACCATTCTCCGCTTCAGTCGACAGAAATCGGCAATGCGCTTGCCTATTCGCCGAGCCTCGGCTTTTACCTTCGCTATGGCTGTCTTTCTGCGTCTCCCGGTCCCGGCGGCGCACTGGATATCGCGCTTTTCCCTGAGCAGGCTTGGCAATTGGAGCGCCCTGTCGCCAAGGAACTGATCTTGTGCGCAGAGCGCAGGAACAAGCTGATAGATCGTCTCGCCTCGCAAAACCGAAAACTCGGGGTTGAAGACAAGGTCGTCGACAGCGATGCCGATCTCCTCTGTGGCCTTGATCAGGTCGAGCGCGGTTTGCCTGGAGATGATGTAGCCGGCGGTTCCTATATGTCCGGCGTCGAGTTTGGATGTGGAAAAGCCGTGACCGATGGCAATGCGCTTGCGTCGGATCACGGTCTTGCAAAAATAGCTTTCGAGCTTGACGACTTCGGCATCGGCTGGAATCCAGTCGCTGTCGCGAAGCAATGCGCCGGCTTTCGCGGCAAAGACGATGTCGTCCTCGAAGATTGCCCCGTAGCGAGCGTCGCCTTGCGCGATGGCGGCCCAGCAGGCCCGGTGACTGAGCAGGCAGGCGATCTCGCCGTCAGTCAATGGCAGCCTGTTCCGATATCCGACATTTTGTGGCAGCTGGTCCAGGTCCGGCCGATCCCGTGCGTCGATGGCCTGAACGCGTTCGAATGGGACGCCGATGCGGACAAACTCCGCCGTCACACGGGCAAGGCGATCGGGAGACCGATCGAGATTGATGACCAGACGCTTCATTGCCAAAGAAAATCTCACCCCCGGGACGCTCGCTCTCTAGCAGGCGTGGTGTTGCCGCGTGATACTTTTTTTGGGGAGGATGGACGCGCCGTCGACCGGAAAAGAAAGTCGAAACAGCCCTTGACCTTCCAGTTACTGGAAGCCCTATCTCCGCGTCACACACCGACCCATCGAGGCATTTTCGAATGACGCATTCCGATCACGATCATCACGCGCATGGTAGCTGCTGCTCGACAAAAGGCGCCGTGCCCACCACGAAGAGCGTCGTCCGCGACCCGGTCTGCGGCATGACTGTCGATCCGGTCGCCGGCAAGCCGACGGCCGAGCATGATGGCCATCCCTATCATTTCTGCAGCCAGGGCTGCCGCGCGAAATTCGTCGCCGAGCCGGAAAAATTCCTGACGGCCACCGATCCGGTTTGCGGTATGAGCGTCGACCGCGCGACAGCCAGGCACTTTGCCCGCCACGAAGGCCAGGGCTTTTACTTCTGCTCGGCCGCCTGCCAGGCGAAATTCGAGGCGGAGCCGCAAAAATATCTCGGCGACAGGCCGGCACCGCAGCCGATGCCCAAAGGCACGCAATACACCTGCCCGATGCATCCCGAAATCATCCGCGACAAGCCAGGATCCTGCCCGATCTGTGGCATGGCGCTGGAGCCGATGGGCGTACCAACGGGCGATGAAGGGCCAAATCCCGAGCTGGTCGATTTCACCAGGCGGTTCTGGGTGAGCGCTGCCTTGTCGATCCCCCTTCTGATCATCGCCATGGCACCCATGATCGGCCTGACGTTTGAAGGTCTGGTCGAGGACCGGGCAAAAGTCTGGATCGAACTGGTCCTGGCAAGTCCGGTGGTGCTTTGGGCCGCCTTCCCCTTCTTCCACCGCGGCTGGGACTCGCTCGTCAACCGCAGCCCCAACATGTGGACGCTGATCTCGCTCGGCGTTGGTGCTGCCTATCTCTACAGCGTCGTCGCCACGCTGTTTCCGGATATCTTTCCGCATCAGTTCCGCGGCCATGGCGGTGCGGTACCGGTCTATTTCGAGGCTGCTGCCGTCATCGTTGCGCTGGTCTTCCTTGGCCAGGTGCTGGAGCTCCGCGCCCGTGAAAAGACCGGCTCGGCAATCCGCGCATTGCTTGATCTCGCGCCGAAGACCGCGCGGCTGATCGCCGCCGACGGTTCCGAAAGCGATGTGCCGCTCGATGCGGTCAAAGCCGGCGATCGCCTGCGCATACGCCCCGGTGACGCCGTGCCGGTCGATGGCACGGTGCTGGAAGGGCGATCCTCGATCGACGAATCGATGATCACGGGCGAGCCGTTGCCGGTCGAGAAGGTCGAGGGCGATGCGCTGACCGGCGGCACCCTCAACAAGAATGGTGCGCTGATCATGCGCGCTGAGAAGGTCGGCGCCGAGACGACGCTGGCGCGCATCGTCGATCTCGTCGCCAAGGCGCAGCGCTCGCGCGCCCCGATTCAAGGGTTGGCCGATCGCGTTTCTTTCTACTTTGTCCCGGCCGTCGTCCTTGTCGCGATTGTCGCTTTCATCGCCTGGGCCGTGTTTGGACCCGAGCCCAGCCTGATCTTTGCCATCGTCTCCGCGGTGTCGGTGCTGATCATCGCTTGCCCCTGTGCGCTCGGCCTCGCCACGCCGATGTCGATCATGACCGCAACCGGGCGCGGAGCGCATGCCGGCGTGCTGATCAAGGAGGCCGCAGCACTCGAACGCTTCGCTTCCGTCGACAAGCTGATCGTCGACAAAACGGGTACGCTGACCGAAGGCCGGCCGAAACTGACCGATGTCGTCACGGCAAACGGCTTCTCCGAAGAGGAATTGCTGGCGCTTGCCGCCGGTCTGGAGAAGGGGTCGGAGCATCCGCTGGCTGAAGCCATCGTCGACGGCGCTGCTACACGCGGCGTGACCGTTGCCGAGGCCAGCGCCTTCGAGGCGGTCACCGGCAAGGGCGTGTCCGGTTCGGTCTCGGGAAAGACGGTCGCGCTCGGCAATGCTGCGATGATGGCGGACCTTGGCGTCGACATCGCATCCATCTCGGCCAAGGCCGAGGCGCTGCAGCTCGAAGGCAAGACGGCGATGTTCGTCGCTGTCGACAAGAAGCTGGCCGGCATCGTCGCCGTCGCCGACCCTATCAAGGCAACGACGGCCGAGGCGATCAAGGCTCTGCATGAAAGCGGCTTGCGCATCATCATGGCGACCGGCGACAATGAACGCACGGCCAACGCGATCGCCAGAAGCCTCGGCATCGACGAGGTCCGCGCCGGCCTGCTGCCGGAACAGAAGGCAGCCCTTGTCGAGGAACTGCGCGCAACAGGCGCCGGTGTTGCCATGGCCGGCGACGGCGTCAACGATGCACCAGCGCTTGCAGCTGCCGATGTCGGCATCGCCATGGGCACTGGCGCCGATGTCGCTGTCGAAAGCGCCGGTATCACTCTGGTCAAGGGCGACCTCAACGGTATCGTGCGCGCCCGCACGCTGGCGCAGGCGACGATCCGCAACATCCGCCAGAACCTGTTCTTTGCCTTCCTCTACAATGTGCTTGGCGTGCCGGTCGCCGCCGGCGTGCTCTATCCGCTCACCGGCACGCTTCTGTCGCCGATGCTGGCGGCGGCGGCGATGAGCCTGTCTTCGGTGTCGGTGATCGCAAACGCGTTGCGGCTGAGAACATTGAAACTCTGATCCAAGCCCCCAAATACGAAACCCATCCAACAGGAGACCATGAATGACCTTCGCCAAAAAACTCGTTCTGCTGCTGATGGCGGCCGGAATGCTGGTTACCGTCTTCCTCGAAAGCGTTCCGGCGCAAAGCGAAGAGATGAAACACGACATGGGCGCCATGGCGGCGGATGCGACCAGCCCTTCGACGGAAGGCTACAAGGCGGCGATGGACAAGATGCATGCCGACATGATGGCGTCCGACTATACCGGCAATGCCGATGTCGATTTCGTCAGAGGCATGATCCCGCACCATCAGGGTGCGATCGACATGGCCAAGGTCGAACTCGCCAATGGCAAGGATCCGGAAATCCGCAAGCTGGCCGAAGGCGTCATCGCCGCGCAGGAAGCCGAGATCAAGCAGATGCAGGCCTGGCTCGCCGCCCATCCGGTGAAGTAAGTCTTCAGCCATCGTCAGCGCGGCGAGAACGCCTCTGGATTTCTCGTCCAGCCTGTGATGCGATCGGCCTAAATGGAGCCCGCAATGCCGTCGACCATCAGAACCACCAAACTGCCCTCAGGCGAAGCCGTTCAGGTGCTTGGCCAGGGCACATGGAAGATGGGCGAAGATATCAGTCGCCGCGCCGATGAGGTGAATGCCCTCAAGCTCGGCCTCGACCTCGGCATCACGCTGATCGACACCGCTGAAATGTATGCCGGCGGCGGCGCCGAGGAGGTGGTGGCCGAGGCCATTGCCGGGCGCCGCGACGAGACCTTCCTGGTCTCGAAAGTTCTGCCATCGAACGCTTCGCGCGTGGGCGTGCAGCGCGCCTGCGAAAACAGCCTGAAACGCCTGCGCACCGACCGCATCGATCTCTATCTGCTGCATTGGCCCGGCAGCGTGCCTCTGGCCGAAACGGTCGCGGCTTTCGAGACCCTGAAAAAGGCCGGCAAGATCCGCCACTGGGGCGTCAGCAATTTCGACACCGACGAGATGGAAGAGCTGACCGGCCTGCCCGACGGCAACAATGTCCAGACCAACCAGGTGCTCTACAATCTGGTCCGGCGCGGCCTCGAATTCGACCTGGCACCCTGGAGCCTGCAACGCGGCATTCCGCTGACGGCCTATTCGCCAGTCGAGCAAGGCGCGCTGGCGCGCAATGCCAGGCTCGACGCCGTCGCTGCCCGCCACAATGCGACCCCGGCGCAAATCGCCCTGGCCTGGGTGATGCAACAGGAGGGCATCATCGCCATCCCCAAGGCCAGCAGCCAGGAACATGTCCGCCAGAATGTCGCCGCGCTCGACATCAAGCTGACGCCGCAGGACATCACCGATCTCGACCGCGCCTTCCCTCCACCAGCGCGCAAGCGCGGGTTGGAGATGATCTGACTATGTCCCCGCCAGCCCCTTCAGCCGGTAGAGCGCTTCCAGCGCCTCCCGTGGCGTCATCTCGTCGGGATTGATCTCGCCCAGCGCCGCCCCCAGCACATCACTTTTCACCGGCTTCGACGCTTCCCGCTTCACCGCCACCGAAAACAGCGGCAAATCGTCCACCAGCCGGTTCGTCTTGCCCGAAACCTCACCTTCCTCAAGCTGGTGCAGCACTTCCTTGGCGCGGTCGACCACCGCCTCCGGCAGGCCGGCCAGCCGTGCCACCTGCACCCCGTAGGAGCGGTCGGCGGCCCCCTTGCCGACCTCGTGCAGGAAGACGACGTCGTTCTCCCATTCCTTGACCCGCATGGTCACGTTGGAGAGCCGCGCCAGCTTGCCGGCCAGCGAGGTCATTTCGTGAAAGTGAGTGGCGAAGATCGCCCGGCAGCGGTTCTTCTCATGCAGATACTCGACTGCCGCCCACGCGATCGACAGGCCGTCGAAAGTGGCGGTGCCGCGGCCGATCTCGTCGAGGATCACCAGTGCGCGCTCGCCGGCCTGGTTGAGGATCGCCGCCGTCTCGACCATCTCGACCATGAAGGTCGAGCGGCCGCGCGCCAGATCGTCCGAGGCGCCGACCCGCGAGAACAGCCGGTCGACGACGCCGATATGGGCCGATGTCGCCGGCACGAAGGAGCCGGTCTGGGCCAGGATGGCGATCAGTGCGTTCTGCCGCAGGAACGTCGACTTGCCGCCCATGTTCGGGCCGGTCAGGAGCCAGATCGCACCGTTCTTGGCGCTGCCCTCCGGCGACAGGTCGCAATCATTGGCGACGAACGGGCCATCGCCGGAACGGCGAAGCGCTTGTTCGACCACGGGATGCCGCCCCCCCGCAATTTCGAAGGCGAGGCTCGAATCCACCACTGGTCGGCACCAGGCTTCGCTTTCCGAAAGCAGCGCGAGCGCCGCCGAGACATCGAGCACAGCCAGCGCATCGGCACCGGCGCGGATCTTCTCCGCCTCGCCGACCGCTTCCGCCGTCAGCGCGTCGAAGGCGGCCAGTTCGATGTTGAGCGCCCGGTCGGCGGCATTGGCGATCTTGGTCTCGAGTTCGGCAAGCTCGGTCGTGGTAAAGCGCATGGCGTTGGCCATGGTCTGACGGTGGATGAAGCGCGCCTTGGCGCCGTCGCTGCCGGTCATCACCGCATGATGGTTGGCGGTCACCTCGATATAGTAGCCAAGCACATTATTGTGCCGGATTTTCAGCGAGCGGATGCCGGTCTCGTCGATCAGCGAGCGCTCCAGCCCGGCGATCACCTTTCGCGATTCGTCGCGCAGCGCCCGCATCTCGTCGAGATCGGCATGGTAGCCGCCGCGCAAGAAGCCGCCATCGCGCTTGAGCAGCGGCAGTTCGTCGCCAAGCGGTGCGGTCGAGCCTGAAGAGCGTTGCCGACATGCCGCGCGCACTGTCG
>NZ_RZQY01000460.1:0-4821 GCF_003998575.1 Mesorhizobium sp. M7A.F.Ca.CA.001.10.2.1
CGTTCAAGGAGCTTAGCCATCTGCCGATGGCGATGACAGCCCATGTCGTCTACAGCGCGATCGACCCCAACAATCCGGCGACCACCTCCGGCAAGGTCATCGACGAGATCATCCGGCGCGAAATCGGCTTCGACGGACTGCTGATGAGCGACGACACCTCGATGAAGGCACTTTCTGGGGATTTCCCGACAAAGGCGGCATCGATCCTTGCGGCGGGCTGCGATCTGGTCCTTCACTGCAACGGCGTTTTCGAGGAGATGGCCGGCATCGCATCGCGCACCACAGGGCTTGAGGGCACGTCGTTGGAGCGCGCCAAGCGGGCGCTGACCTATATAAAGAACCGTGACACGGTCGAAGAAACCGAAATACGTGCCGAATTCGCCACCTACTTCGATGCGGTGGCATAGCAAAGGGAAGTGACGGAGTGGCGGAGACATTGGAAAGCAAGGCCTCGAAGGCCGCACCGATGGACCGTCTGTGGGCCGAGAATGACGATTCACGCGTTACCGGCGACCCGTCGCTGGTTGTCGACGTGGCCGGCTTCGAAGGTCCGCTCGACCTGCTGCTGCATCTTGCCCGCACCCAGAAGGTCGATCTGGCTCGCATTTCGATCCTGGCGCTGGTCGAGCAATATCTGACCTTTGTCGAGACGGCGAGGGCGCTCAGGCTGGAGCTTGCCGCCGACTATCTGGTGATGGCGGCGTGGCTGGCCTTCCTCAAGTCCAAGCTCCTGATCCCCAAGCAGCCCGGCGACGAGGGCGAAAGCGGTGAGGAACTGGCGGCGGTGCTGCAGTTCCGCCTGAAGCGGCTGGAAGCCATGCGCGACGCCTCGGCGCGTCTGGTCAACCGCAACCGGCTCGGCCGCGATGTGTTCGCGCGCGGCATGCCGGAAATGGTCATCGTCGAAAAGCGTAACGCCTATTCGGCCTCGCTCTACGATCTCTTGACCGCCTATGCCCAGCAACGCCAGAAGCAGGCGATCAACAATGTGACGATCGCCAGGCGCGGTGTCTGGTCGCTCAAGGATGCGCGCGACATCCTGACCCGCCTGGTCGGGGCTGCAAGCGACTGGACGGCGCTGGAAAGTTTTCTGATCGCATACATGACCAGCCCCGAGGAGCGGCGCACGGCAATCGCCAGTTCTTTTGCGGCAACATTGGAACTGGTGCGCGACGGCACGATGGACGTGCGGCAGGATCAGACGTTCGCGCCGATCTACCTGCGCGGGCGCACGCAGGCAATCAAGGCAGTCGAGGTGGCATCATGAGCGAACGCGCCAACGCTTCGGTTATCCCGTTCAAGGTCGGCGATGCACCCGAAGAGGAGTCGCTTTCCCGGGATCCGGCCGAGCAGCTACAGAACCCGGCCGAGCGGCTGCATCTGGCCGAGGCCGTGCGCATGGCCGAGGCGATCGTGTTCGCCAGCGCCGAACCCGTCAGCGAAAAGCAGCTCGCGGCACGCCTCCCTGACGGCATCAACATTGCCCTGGCCATGGCCGAGCTGCAGCAGATCTATGCGCGGCGCGGCGTCAATCTGGTGCGTGTCGGCGACGCCTGGGCGTTCCGCACCGCCGGCGACCTGGCTTTCCTGATGAGCCGCGATACCGTCCAGCAAAGGAAGCTCTCCCGCGCGGCTCTCGAAGTGCTGGCGATCATTGCCTATCACCAGCCGGTGACGCGTGCCGAGATCGAGGACATCCGCGGCGTCGAAACCTCGAAAGGTACGCTCGACACGCTGCTGGAAACGGAATGGGTGCGCATGCGCGGCCGGCGTAAGACGCCCGGACGCCCTGTGACCTACGGTACGACGGAGACCTTCCTCGACCATTTCGCGCTGGAAGAGATTCGCGATCTTCCTGGCATGGAGGAACTGAAGGGGGCTGGACTGCTTTCGGGCCGCATGCCGTCGAATTTCTCCATTCCGCAGCCGCCGGCCGATCCCGACGCATTGACCGACGACGAGGATGCGCTGACCGACATCGATCTCGAGGAACTCGGCCTGCTGACGCCGCGCGTCACGGAAGATTGACTGGCATTGGCGGCCAACTTGATGAGGATGCGCGGATTCGTAGCGGGCGTTCCCGTCGAAAATGCGTGACATCCGTCACCCTTTCATAAACTCTGTCGCAGTTGTGTTTGAATCCCAACGCGAAAACGCATAGATCATCGCCAGGGAAAACATTCGAGAGAGATTTGCTATGGGTTCATTTTCGATTTGGCATTGGCTGATCGTGCTGGTGATCGTGCTTTTGGTGTTCGGCCGCGGCAAGATTCCCGAGCTGATGGGCGATATGGCCAAGGGTATCAAAAGCTTCAAGAAGGGCATGGCCGACGACGAGGTTGCCGAAGACAAGCGCACCGTCGAACATCGTGCCGACGAGACCGTTGCGGCCGCGAAGGAAAAAGCCAGCAAGAGCTGAGCCCAAGGTTCTAGTCGGAACAGAGTGCCATGTTTGAAGTCGGCTGGACCGAAATGCTGGTCATCGCGATCGTCATGATCGTGGTCGTCGGACCCAAGGATTTGCCCAATATGCTGCGCACCTTCGGCCGCACGACGGCGAAGCTGCGCGCCATGGCGTCCGATTTCCAGAAACAGTTCAACGAGGCGCTGAAGGAAGCCGAGCTCGACGACGTCAAGAAGTCCGTCGACGAGCTCAGGGGCATGAGCCCGATGGCTGAGATCAGGAAGCAGCTCAATCCGTTCGAACAGGCCGCGGCCGACGTTCGCTCCGGCGTCGATGCGGCGATGAAGCCGAAGCCGGCAGCCGATCCGGCAAGCTCTGTCGCTTCGACCCCGCAAACGGCCGAGCCGTTGAAGAACGGTGCAACGACCATGCCTGGCGTCAACGCGCCGGAAGCAGCGCCAGCAGCGCCGGTTTTTCCGGCAATGACCGACGAATCGGTGGTGACCTCGTCAGCGCCGGCGGAACCCGTTGCGGCGCCGAAGGCGTCCGCGGCGAAGAAACCAGCCAAGCCTGCGCCGGCAAAAGCGACGCCGGCTGCAAAAGCTTCGGCAAATGGTGCAAAGGTTGCCGCGAAGGCAGCGTCTGCGTCCAAGACGCAGGCGAAGGCCATGACGACGGCACAGCCTGAAGCGCCCAGCGCCAAGACGCCCGCTGCGGCCAACGCTGTCGCGGCCAAGACTGTAGCGACCAAGATGGGGGCGAAAGCCGAACCGAAGCTTGCAGCGGTGAAGAAGCCGGTGGCCAAGAAGACGGCGGGAGCCGCCAAGTGAGCGTTTCGGACACCGAAAAGGACGAGATCGAGAAATCGTCCGCGCCGCTGATGGAGCATCTGATCGAGTTGCGCCGGCGGCTGATCTGGTCGCTGGGCGGCTTCTTCGTTGCCTTCCTGGTCTGTTTCTTCTTCGCCAAGAAACTGTTCAACCTCCTGGTCGTGCCGTTCAAATGGGCGACGCAGTGGGCAGGGCTCGATCCGCACAAGGTCGAGCTGATCTACACGGCGCCGCAGGAATTCTTCTTCACCCAGGTCAAGCTCGCCATGTTCGGCGGCATGGTGATCGCCTTTCCGCTGATCGCCACGCAGATCTACAAGTTCATCGCGCCCGGCCTGTACAAGAACGAGCGCAACGCCTTCCTGCCGTTCCTGATCGCATCGCCGATCCTGTTCCTGATGGGCGCATCGCTGGTCTATTTCTTCTTCACGCCGATGGTGATGTGGTTCTTCCTCGCCATGCAGCAGGCCGGCACCGACGATCAGGTGCAGATTTCGCTGCTGCCGAAAGTGTCGGAATATCTCAGCCTGATCATGACGCTGATCTTCTCCTTCGGCCTGGTGTTCCAGCTGCCGGTGGTGACCAGCCTGATGACACGGGTCGGCATGCTCTCGTCCAAGGGACTGGCCGAGAAGCGCAAATGGGCGATCGTCATTGCCTTCGTCGTCGCGGCGATACTGACGCCGCCCGATCCGATGAGTCAGATCGGCCTGGCCATCCCGACCATCCTTCTCTACGAGGTGTCCATCTGGGCTGCCCGGCTGATCGAGCGCGATCGGGAAAAGCAGCGCGTGGCACGCGAGAAGCAGGGCGCGGCGGAAGAGGTGGCGGACAAAGCACCGGACGAGCCCCCGGCACCTGCCTCCTCATAGGCGACAGAGCGGCTGCAGCGGCGGAAAAACATAGTCGTCGCCCCGTCCTCTTGCATCGATCCCGGATGCGGTTTACGCCCTCTGGCTGAAACGCATCGCGCTCAAAGCGATGCGTTTCAGTTTTGTTTTGAGCATGTCGTTGTCCCAAATCGCTGTGCACTTTTGGGCGACATGCTACCCAGGAGCGTTTCAAACCATGCTTGACATCAAATGGATTCGCGACAACCCGAAGGCCCTTGTCGAGGCGCTGGTGAAGCGCTCGTGGTCGGCCGGTGAGGCGCAGTCCATGGTCGACGGACTGATCGCCTCGGACGAGGCCCGGCGCGAGCACGTCACCGAGCTGCAGACCAAGCAGGAGCGCCGCAATGCCGCGTCGAAGGAGATCGGCAACGCCATGCGTTCGGGCGATGCCGCCCTGGCCGAGACGCTGAAATCCGAAGTCGGCGAGATCAAGGTCTTCATCCAGAACGGCGAGGCGCGCGAACGCGAGCTCGACAAGGCGCTGACCGATGCGCTGGCAGTGCTTCCCAACGTGCCGTTCGACGACGTGCCTGTCGGCAAGGACGAGCACGACAATGTCGTCAAGCACCTCGTCGGCAAGGTGCCGACGCGGCCGAACTGGGTGAAGGAGCATTTTGAGATCGGCGAAGCGCTCGGCATGATGGATTTCGAGCGCGCGGCAAAGCTGTCGGGCTCGCGCTTTACGGTGCTGAAA
>NZ_RZQY01000461.1:0-4815 GCF_003998575.1 Mesorhizobium sp. M7A.F.Ca.CA.001.10.2.1
CCTCATAGGCTTCCTCAATCGTGTAGGGCGCGATGGTCGAGAAATCCTGTTCGATGTCCCAGGGACAGCCGGTCTTCGGCGCCCGTAGCGCCGCCATGATCTCGATCAGGCGCGAAATGTCTTTCGATGGCGTCATCTAGAGCTATTCCAGGAAAAGTGTGAAACGGTTTTCTGTCCGGAATTGCGTCAAAACAGTCTATCGGATGCTATCCCGCGACCGGCCGCGCGGCTAACGCTGTCAGCCGGCGCGGAAGCCTTGTCCACAGACAAGCCGCGTCAATCAAGAACCGAAACGATCGCCTTGGCGAGTTCGTCCATGCCGTCCTCGGGCAGGCCGGCGACATTGATGCGGCTGTCGCCGACCATGTAGACGCCGTGCTCGGCACGCAGTCGCTCGACCTGCGCTTCCGTGAGCCCAAGGCGGGAGAACATGCCGCGATGGCTGGCGACGAAATCGAAACGGTCGGAATTCGACTGCCGGCGCAGCGCCTCGGCGAACTGCACGCGTAGCCTGAGCATGCGCAGCCGCATCTCTTCAAGTTCGGCTTCCCAGTCGGCGCGCAAGGCGGCATCTTCGAGCACGATGCGCACGGCCGCCGCACCGTGGTCCGGCGGCATCGAATACATGGCGCGCGCCGCCGACAGCATCTGGCTCATCGCCACATCCGCCTGTGCGCCGTCCCTGGCCAGGATCATCGCCGCGCCGACGCGGTCGCGGTAGACAGCAAAATTCTTCGAGCAGCTCGAGGCGACGACCATTTCCGGAATTTTTGCCGCCAGCAGGCGCAAGCCGAGGGCATCGGCCTCGAGGCCATCGCCAAAGCCCTGATAGGCGATGTCGACAAACGGCAGCAGCTCGCGCTCGACGACCAGATCGGTAACGGCTGCCCACTGTGCCGCATCCAGATTGGCGCCGGTCGGGTTGTGGCAGCAGCCATGCAGCAGTACGACGTCGCCGCTCTTTGCGGTCCGCAGCGCCGCCAGCATGTCGTCGAAGCGAACAGCGCCCGAGGCGGCGTCGAAATAGGGGTATTCACGGATCTGCAGGCCGGCGGCGCGCATCACCGGCATGTGGTTCGGCCAGGTCGGGTCCGACAGCCAGATGGTTGCATCCGAGCGTGTCCGCTTCAGCAGTTCCGCCACCAGCCGCAGCGCGCCGGAGCCGCCGGGCGCTTGTGCGGCGCGGATGCGCGTCATGTCGGCGCCTGGACCGAAGGCGAGCTTGGCCATCACCGTGTTGAAGCCGGTATCGCCGGCAAGGCCGAGATAGGTCTTGGTGTCCTGGGCCTGCAGCAGGCGCTGTTCCGCTTCGCGCACGGCGCGCATGACCGGCGTCTTGCCGTCGCGATCCTTGTAGACGCCGACACCGAGGTCGACCTTGTCTGGACGCGGATCGGCGCGATAAAGGCCGATCAGGGCGAGGATCTTGTCGGCGGGGGCGGGCTGCAGGGCTTCAAACATCGAAAATGGTTCCATTGGCGCGGCGGAGTGATACGCAAATCGGTCGCGTTTCGCCAGCGGTTTTAGCTAGGTGCTCCAGCCCGAGGCGGGGGTGCCGGGAAGCCTGCCCTGCCTGCTCCTTTCAGCTTTGCCTCGGCCAGCGGTCAGCCCCCGCCGTGTTTCCCAGTCTGCCGCAACAGATAGATGACCGCGCCCAGCACCATCAAGGCCAGCCCGAACCATGTCAGGGCATAGGCCAGATGGTTGTTGTGGAACGAAACGACCGTCAGGCCGCCGACCGGCCACCCTCCCGGATTGGGCGCGGCATCGGCATCGATGAAATAAGGAGCGACCTGCCCGAGGCATTGCGTCGTGGCGATCGCCTGCACATCGCGCGAATACCAGCGGTTGGCGGCCGGATCGTTGTTGCGCAGGAAGCCGCCCTTCGGTTCGGTCAGGCGCAGCAGGCCGCGAATTCCGGTGTGATCGCCCGAGGGCTTGCCTGCGAGGCGGGTTGCCGGATCGCGCTTGTCCGTCGGCACGAAGCCCCTGTTCACCAGAATCGTGAAGCCATCATCCGCTCGGAACGGCGCCATTACCCAGAAACCACCGCCGCGATCGGTGACCGCCTGGACCAGGGTCTCGCGATCACCGAGGAACCGGCCCGTGACGGCAAGCTGGCGATACTCATCATCCCTGGCGTTGATCTCTGGCCAGGCCGAAGGCGCCGGGGCGGCCACAGGTACCGCCTTGAGACGCTGGTCGACACGCTCGATCAGGTCGAGCTTCCAGACGCGGCGCTCCAGCTGCCAGATACCGAGCGCCGAGAACCCTGCGACGCCGATGGCACCGCAAAGGCAAAGCACCAACAGCGTCCATGGTGAACGCGTAACCCTTTGGCCGTCGCCTGTATTCGAATGCGGTGTCGTCCGCGCCTGTTCATCCAAAGCCAGGTCCCTCTCTCAGGGTATCTGACTCATGTCATGGCCGGGCATCATGTTGGCGTTCAGATGGTACATGACCCAGAGCGAGCCCGTCAGCGCGATCACCACCAGGATGAGGGTGAAGATCAGGGCCATCATGGTCCAGCCGCTCTCCGACCTGGTGTTCATATGCAGAAAGAACACCATGTGGACGATGATTTGCACGACGGCGAAGGCCATGATGGCAATCGCCGAAGCCATCTGATTGCCGAGTGCGTTGGTCATGACCAGCCAGAAGGGAATGGCGGTCAGCACGACGGACAGGCCGAAGCCTGTCAGATAGCCGCGCAGCGAGCCGTGATCGACGCCGTGACGCGCGTGGCTCTGGTCGCTGGTGTCTGTGTGGTGGCCGGCGCTCATCGCAACATTCCCATCAGATAAACGAAGGTAAAGACGCCGATCCAGATGACGTCAAGGAAGTGCCAGAACATGCTCAGGCACATCAGGCGCCGCTGGTTCGCGGCGATCAGCCCGTGCCTGGAGACCTGCACCATCAGCACCACCAGCCAGACCAGGCCGAAGGTGACGTGCAGGCCGTGCGTTCCGACCAGCGTGAAGAACGATGACAGGAAGCCGCTGCGCTGCGGCGTCGCCCCCTCGTGGATGAAATGGGCGAATTCGTAGAGTTCGATGCTGAGAAAGGCGAGGCCGAACAGGCCAGTGATCACCAGCCACACCTGCATGGGTTTCACCCGTCCCTTCGCCATCTCCAGCATCGCGAAGCCGTAAGTGATGGAGGACAGGAGCAGCATGGTGGTGTTCAGCGCGACCAGCGGAAGATCGAACAGATCCTTCGGCGCGGGTCCGGCCGCGTAATTGCCACCGAGCACGCCGTAGACCGCGAACAGCATCGCGAAGATGAGGCAGTCGCTCATCAGGTAGATCCAGAAGCCGAGCATGGTGCTGCTGCCGCTCTCGGCATGGCCGTGGTCGTCTTCCAGGTGGAAGACCGTGTCGTCGATCACCGTGTCGGCGTGTGCCATGGTGCTTATCCCGCCTGGCTGGTGGCTGCGAGCAGGCGTGTCCGCTCGTCCTCGACGCGGGTGACGTCACTGGACGGAATGTGGAAGTCCCGGTCGTAGTTGAAGGTATGCGCGATGGCGTAGCCGATCAGGGCGACGAAGCTGACGATCGCCAGCCACCAAATGTACCAGATGAGCGCCATGGCAAGCACCACGCTCAACCCGGCCAGGACGACGCCGGCTCCGGTGTTGCGCGGCATGTGGATGTCGCGGAAGCCCGTCAACGGACGCTGGTAGCCGCGATTCTTCATGTCCGCCCAGGCGTCGAGATCGTGGACGACGGGCGTGAAGGCGAAATTGTAGGCCGGGGGCGGCGACGAGGTTGCCCATTCGAGGGTGCGCCCGTCCCACGGATCGCCGGTATCGTCGCGAAGCTGCTCGCGCCGGCGCACGCTGACGAAGATCTGGATGAGGAAGGACAGGATCCCAAGCAGGATCAGGAAGGCGCCGAAGGCGGCGATGATGAACCAGATCTGCAGCGAGGGATCCTCAAAGGTGCGCAGCCGGCGCGTTACGCCCATCAAGCCGAGGATGTAGAGCGGCATGAAGGCGAACCAGAAGCCGACCACCCAGAACCAGAACGACATCTTTCCCCAGAACGGATCGAGCCGGAAGCCGAATGCCTTGGGGAACCAGTAGCTGATGCCGGCAAACAGGCCGAACAGCACGCCGCCGATGATGACGTTGTGGAAATGCGCGACCAGGAACAGGCTGTTGTGGAGCACGAAGTCGGCCGGCGGAACCGCGAGCAGCACGCCGGTCATGCCGCCGACGACGAAGGTCAGCATGAAGGCGACCGTCCACATCATCGGCAGTTCGAAGCGGATGCGGCCGCGGTACATGGTGAACAGCCAGTTGAATATCTTGGCGCCTGTCGGGATCGAAATGATCATCGTTGTGATGCCGAAGAACGAGTTGACGCTCGCTCCCGATCCCATGGTGAAAAAGTGATGCAGCCAGACCAGGTAGGACAGGATGGTGATGACGACGGTCGCGTAGACCATCGACGTGTAGCCGAAGAGCCGCTTGCCGCAGAAGGCCGAGGTCACTTCCGAAAATATGCCGAAGGCCGGCAGGATCAGGATGTAGACCTCGGGGTGGCCCCAGATCCAGATCAGGTTCACGTACATCATCGGATTGCCGCCGAAGTCGTTCGTGAAGAAGTTGGTGCCGACATAGCGGTCGAGAGCCAGCAGGGCCAGCACCGCCGTCAGCACCGGGAAGGCGGCGACGATGAGCACATTGGTGCAGAGCGCGGTCCAGGTGAAGATCGGCATTCTCATCATGGTCATGCCAGGCGCGCGCATCTTGACGATGGTGCAGACCAGGTTCACGCCCGACAGCAGCGTGCCGACGCCCGCCACCTGCAG
>NZ_RZQY01000462.1:0-4810 GCF_003998575.1 Mesorhizobium sp. M7A.F.Ca.CA.001.10.2.1
GCTTCCGATCACATCCTTGGCCGGACGCCGCTGGCGCCGTCCAACCAGGAACCATGGATCAATCCGAGCTGGCAGGCGTCGGACAGATAGAGCATGATCGTGACTGCACGATCATGCATGCCGCGAAGACGATTTGGAGACCTCCCATGCGCGCCCAGCCCACGGCATCGCACTATGTCAACGGACGCTACATCGAGGACGAAGGCGGCGCGCCGCTGCCGGTCATCTATCCGGCAACCGGTGAGACCATCGCCATGCTGCGTTCGGCAACGCCGAACGTGCTGGAACTCGCCGTCGAGGCGGCGCGGGCGGCGCAGCCCGCCTGGGCGCGGCTGAAGCCGGTCGAGCGCGGGCGCATCCTGCGCCGCGCCGCCGACATATTGCGCGCCCGCAACGCCGACCTCGCCCGCATCGAGACACTGGATACAGGCAAGGCGATCCAGGAAACGCTGG
The DNA here is from genome assembly GCF_003998575.1 of Mesorhizobium sp. M7A.F.Ca.CA.001.10.2.1. NCBI lineage: Bacteria > Pseudomonadati > Pseudomonadota > Alphaproteobacteria > Hyphomicrobiales > Phyllobacteriaceae > Mesorhizobium > Mesorhizobium sp. M7A.F.Ca.CA.001.10.2.1. The sequence goes on from NZ_RZQY01000462.1 coordinate 454, forward strand.
TGGCGGACGCCCCATCGGCAGCGGACTGCCTTGAATATTTCGGCGGTGCGGTTGCCGCCTACAATGGCGAGTCGGTCGATCTCGGCGGACCCTTCGCCTACACAAGGCGCGAAGCGCTCGGCGTCTGTGTCGGCATCGGCGCCTGGAACTACCCGATCCAGATCGCCGGCTGGAAATCGGCACCGGCGCTCGCCATGGGCAACGCCATGGTGTTCAAGCCATCGGAAAACACGCCGCTTTCAGCACTCGCATTGGCCGAGATCTACAGCGAGGCCGGGCTGCCTGACGGCCTGTTCAACGTGGTGCAAGGCTATGGCGATGTTGGCGCCGGGCTCGTCGGCCACGATGTCGTCGCCAAGGTCTCGGTGACCGGCTCGGTGCCGACCGGCCGCAAGGTGCTGTCGCTCGCCGGCTCGAAGATGAAGCACGCGACGATGGAGCTTGGCGGCAAGTCGCCGCTGATCGTGTTCGACGATGCCGACATCGAGAACGCCATTGGCGGCGCCATGCTCGGCAATTTCTATTCGACCGGGCAGATCTGTTCCAACGGCACGCGCGTCTTCGTGCAGAGCGGCATTCACGACCGCTTCGTCGAGCGTCTGATCGAGCGGACCAAGAAAATCCGCATCGGCGACCCGCTCGACCCCGAAACCCAGATGGGACCGCTGGTTTCCAAGGCGCAGCACTACAAGGTAGTGGGCTATATCGAGATCGGCAAGCAGGACGGAGCAACGCTTGCCTGTGGCGGCAACGTGCCTTCGCTGCAGGGTTTCCAGGGCGGATTCTTTGTCGAGCCAACGGTGTTCACCGGCGTCACCGACACAATGCGCATCGCCCGCGAGGAGATTTTCGGGCCTGTCATGAGCGTGCTGAAATTCGACGGTGAGGACGAGGTGATCAACCGCGCCAACGACACCGAATTCGGCCTTGCCGCCGGCGTCTTCACGCGTGACCTGCCGCGCGCCCACCGCGTCATTGCCGAGCTACAGGCCGGCACCTGCTGGATCAACGCCTATAATCTGACGCCGGTCGAAATCCCGTTCGGCGGCTTCAAACAGTCGGGCATCGGACGTGAGAATTCATTGGCGGCGCTGGCACTCTATTCGCAGCTGAAGTCGATCTATGTCGAGACCGGGGATGTGGCGAGCCCGTACTGATCAAGTCCTACGCCTTCGGATCGGCCGTCCCATCCAGATACTGGGTCAGCGCACAGACCAGGTGGTAGAAGATGCTGGCCGGCACGTCCGATGCCAGTGAGCGGCCGCGCTCGTCGATGCGGTCGATCCACAGGCCGAGCGGCGCCGGGTCGATGTGCCAGCGAAACAGCCGGCCGACGCGCGCTTCGATCTCGGGCTTCAGGTCCGGCCCGCCCGAACCATCCAGCGCGATAGCCGCCTTCACCGCTTCGGCCTGCGGCCAGCTGCGTGATATCAGGTCGAGCGGCAGGCCCTGCCGCGAGACGGCGCCATAGGCAAGGCCGGTGGCGCGGTTGAGGCCATTGGCAGTGGCCGACGCGTAAAGTTTTCTGGCAAAGCCGCTCAATTCGGCCTGGCCGCTGCGTCCAGCGAAATCGACCAGCAGCGAGGCCCACTCGAAATGGTGGCCAGGCTCGGTCCATGACCCTTTCTCTCCTGCGGATGGCTTCCATTCGGCATCGAAATACTCGCCAAGCGTCCAGCTTTCCGGATCGAAGAAATGACTTCGGAAGAGGTCGATGATGCGCGCTGCGCGGCGCAGATGGGCGCGCTCGCCAGTCGCCTGATGCCAAGCGAGGAAGGCCTCGAGCAGATGCATATGCGGGTTGGAGCGGCGCTCGCCTTTGCCGTCCGATGTCTCGAGGAAGCCGGTCATGCGGCTGTCTTCGAGATGCGCATCGAGAAAGGCGAAGGTTTCCTCGCCGAGGCGCAAGGCGTCTGGATTGCCAGACATATGCGCATGCGCGAGCGCCAGGAGCACGCAGGAATGATCGTAGGCATCCTCGGTGGCGTCGGCGACCGAGCCGTCGACATTCAGCGTGCGAACCCAGCCGCCCTTGTCGGTGCGGCCCTTGCCGGCCATGAAGGTGATGCCGTGGCTGATCAGCCGGTCGGCCGGACCGTCCCAGCCGCGCGCTCGGGCGACGGCGAAAGCATAGACCTGCCTTGCCATGGTGCGCATGCGCTTGGGCTTCATCAGCGGCGAGGCGTCCAGGCCGAGCGCTTCGTGAAAGCCGCCATGGCGTTCGTCGACCCCCGATGTCGACCACAGCGGCAAGGTCTCCTGAAACAGCCAGTGATGCACGCGCCGGCGCCAGGCGCCGCTTTCGATGACGCGGTCATGCGCCGGCGTGAACCTGGTTTCCAGGCGACCCGATTTTTCGAGCTGCTCGACGATCTTCTTGACGTGCTGGCTGTGGCTGACCGGGGCGACGAAGGTGGCATCCGATGTCGAAACGATGGCGATGTCCTTCATGCCGATCGCCGACAGCAGGCGGCCATCACTGCGAATGTAGGAATTCTCGCAATCGATAGCGACGACATCGCCGATGATGACATTGCCCCGGTCGTCGGCGGGGCCGACATCGAGCAGCGACTGCCAGGAGCCGAGATCGTTCCAGCGGAAGCCGGCCGGCACCATGGCGATGTCTTTTGCCCGCTCCATGATGGCGTAGTCGATCGAGTTCGACGGAATGGCGGCGTAGAGTTCTAGCGGCATGTAAAGGCCGGACAGATCCGATGTCGCTGCCCTGTAAGCTGCTTCGGTGGCCAGCCAGATATCCGGCTGGAACGCTATGAAGGCATCACGCATGGCGACGGCGCGAAACAGGAAGATACCGGTGTTCCAGTAGAAATTTCCGGCCTTGAGATAGCTTTGCGCAGTCTCAATATCCGGCTTTTCGACGAAGCGCGACACATCGAAGGTGCCGCCGCTTTCGGCCGCGACCTCGATATAGCCGTAGCCGGTCTCGGGCTGTGTCGGCTTGATGCCGAACACCACCAGCCGTCCACTACGCGCTGCCTCGGTGCCGGCTTCGACGCTATGCCAGAATTGGCGCGGGGTCGATATCTCATGATCCGACGGCATCACCAGCACCAGGCTGTCACCGAATTCGGACAGCGTGCGCAGCGTCGCCAGTGCGACGGCGGCGGCTGTGTTGCGCCCGGTCGGCTCGAACAGCGGACCGCCGCCGGCCAGGTCGAGACCAGCAAGATCGGCGTGAACGCGATCAGCATGGCGCTCCGCGGCGATCAGGAAGATCGGCGTTTCGCCTTCCGGCCGGGCCGTCAGCCGACGCAAGGTCTTGGCCAGCATCGAGCCATCGCCGGACAGATCGTGGAACTGCTTGGGGTTGTCCTCGCGCGACAGCGGCCACAACCTCGAGCCGACGCCGCCGCTCATGACAAAACTGACAATCCGCTCGGTCATTCAACTACCATTCAAAAGGTCTGGTTGTAGGCGCCCACCTCGGGGCTGCGGCGCAGCACGGCGTCGACAGCCTCGAACATCTCCCGTCGACGCTGCGACGACACCGGGCTTTCGACCACCACGACCAGTTCCGGTTTGTTCGATGAGGCGCGCACCAGCCCCCAGGTGCCGTCGTCGGCGACGACGCGCACGCCGTTGACGGTGATGAGGTCTGCGATCTTCTGGCCAGCGAAAACCATTCCATCCCGCTTCATGGCCCGAAAGTCGGCAACCACCCGCTCGACAACGCCATACTTCACGTCGTCCGCGCAGTGAGGCGACATGGTCGGCGTGCCGAAGGTCAGCGGCAGGGCGCGATAAAGATCGGCCATCGAATTGCCCAGGCTGCGATCCAGCATTTGGCAGATGGCGATGGCAGTGACCAGCCCGTCGTCATATCCGCGCCCGATCGGCGGATTGAAAAAGAAATGACCCGACTTTTCGAAACCGGCGACAGCACCGAGTTCGGCGACGCGGCGCTTGATGTAGGAATGGCCGGTTTTCCAATAGTCAGCGACGGCGCCATTGGCGCGCAGCATTGCGTCGGTATGGAACAGGCCGGTCGATTTGACGTCGACGACGAAGGTCGAGTTGGGATGCCGGCTGGAAATATCCCTTGCCAGCATCACACCGACCTTGTCGGCAAAAATTTCATTGCCTTCATTGTCGACGACGCCGCAGCGGTCGCCATCGCCGTCGAAGCCAAGGCCGATGTCGGCGCCTGATGCCAGCACCTTGTCCCGGATGGCATGCAGCATCCGCATGTCCTCGGGATTGGGATTGTAGCGCGGAAATGTATGGTCGAGCTCGACGTCGAGCGCGATGACCTCGCAGCCGATGCGCTGCAACGCCCGCGGCGCGAAGGCGCCGGCGGTGCCATTGCCGCAGGCTGCGACCACTTTCAGCTTTCGGG
>NZ_RZQY01000463.1:0-4809 GCF_003998575.1 Mesorhizobium sp. M7A.F.Ca.CA.001.10.2.1
CCGCCGGATCGACCGCACCGCCACCCAGCAGGCTGCCGAGGATCGCCGCACCGCCGACGCCGCCAATGGCTCCGCCCAGGATTTTGGGAAGCTGACCCATCGCCGCCGTCTTGAGCGCCGCACCGACCGCCTGACCACCGATGACGCCAGTAATCACCTGTATGATGATCGGAAGAAGCGTGTTCATGTCCATATGATTAGTCCCTCCATAGCTGTCAGCCTCCCGGGCCGACACCATCATGAGACGCCGAATTGGACGAAAGTCAAATGCAGAAACGCTGAAATAAAAGGGGCGGCCCGAAAACCGCCCCTACTTCCTAAAAAAGCTGTGACTTTCGTTATTCTGCGGCGATCGCGTGCTTGGGCTGAACGGCCGCAGAATAGTCATTCATAAGATTCTTGGCTATTTCGCCGACCTCGAATCGGTAAGGCCCGATCTCGGAAACCGGCGTCACTTCCGCCGCCGTCCCGGTCAGGAAGCACTGCTCGAAGCTTTCCAGCTCTTCCGGCAGGATGGCGCGTTCAATCACCTCCAGGCCGCGATCCTTGGCCAGCCCAATGACCGTGCGGCGGGTGATGCCGTCGAGGAAGCAGTCAGGCTTGGGTGTGTGGATCTTGCCCTCCTTGACGAAGAAGATGTTGGCTCCGGTCGCTTCGGCGACCTGGCCACGCCAGTCGAGCATCATGGCGTCGGCATAGCCCTTGGCCTCGGCGGCGTGCTTGGACATGGTGCAGATCATGTAGAGGCCGGCTGCCTTCGACCTGGAAGGCGCGGTGCGCGGGTCGGGCCGGCGCCATTCCGCCACATCGAGACGGATGCCTTTCAGCTTCTGCGCAGGATCGAAATAGCTCGGCCATTGCCAGATGGCGATGGCACAGTTGATGCGGTTGTTCTGCGCCGAGACGCCCATCTGCTCACTGCCGCGCCAGGCAATCGGCCGGACATAGGCGTCCTGGAAACCCTGCTTCTTGAGAAGCGTGGATGAGGCGTCGTTGAGCTCGGCCACCGTATAGGGGATATTGAAACCGAGCAGGCGTGCCGATTCATGCAGGCGCTCGGTGTGTTCGTTGAGCTTGAAGATCTCGCCGCCATAGGCGCGTTCTCCCTCGAAAACGGCGCTGGCGTAATGCAGCCCGTGCGTCAGCACATGGATCTTGGCGTCACCCCATTGGACGAATTCGCCGTTCATCCAGATGGAGCCATCGAGTTGATCGAAGGGAACGGATGCCATGGTAACCTCCCACGGGCGGCAGCCCGGATACTTGTATCGTTGTGTGTTTCGTGTCGGCCGCCCAAAGCGGCTTTTATGGTGGAGCGTAAGCGGATAATTGCGCTCTGGCAAACTCAGGAAATTCCGGAAAAACCGGCTTCCCTTGCCTTTTCGTTCGCAATCCGCCCAAAAGCTTGTCAAAAATTACCATTGCAGGGAAATTACGTCAATAGTACTGACATAATCTCTCTTTCCCACGGAGAAATAATGACGGATCGAAGCCCAGCCGCCGGAAAACCGATCAGGACCGCGATGTCGGTCGAGGACGGCATCGACTTCGCCATTATCGAGCTGCTCTTCTTTGCCTATCGTGACTTCACCTCCGATCCGGACCAGATCCTGGCCGACTACGGCTTTGGCCGGGCCCACCACCGGGTGCTGCATTTCGTCAACCGCAGGCCGGGCCTGACGGTCGCCGAACTGCTCGACGTGCTGAAGATCACCAAACAGAGCCTGGCCCGTGTGCTCAAGCAGTTGATCGACACCGACCATGTCGTGCAGTTGCAAGGTCCGCGCGACCGCCGACAGCGCGAACTTTATCCGACCGCCAAGGGCCGTGCGCTGGCGCTGGCGCTGGCGCGGCCACAGTCGCGCCGCATCCATGCTGCATTGGGGGATTCCGGAGTAACCGAACGGACCTTGGTGGAACGGTTCCTCGAAGCGATGGTCAATCCGGAACTGAGGGCGCAGATCGACGTTGGGTCCGCAAAAATGTCAGGGAAAAGCCATGGAGAGCACTGAACGGGTCGATCACGCGGCCGCGCCGGACGACGACGCGCCGCATCTGCTTGTCGTCGACGACGACACCCGCATCCGCAATCTTCTCAAGCAGTATCTGACCGAAAACGGCTTTCGCGTCACCGTCGCCGGCAATGCCGGCGAAGCCAGGCGCAAGCTTGCCGGCCTCGACTTCGACCTTCTGGTGCTGGACGTCATGATGCCCGGTGAAACGGGCGTCGACCTGACCAAGTCGCTGCGAGCCGAAAAGAACGTACCGATCCTGATGCTGACGGCCCTGTCGGAGACCGACAGCCGCATCTCAGGGCTTGAGGCCGGCGCCGACGACTACCTGCCGAAGCCGTTCGATCCGCGCGAGCTGATCCTGCGCATCAACAACATTCTTCGCCGTGGTGGCCCGGCGACCACGCCCAAGGTCGAGCAGTTGGTCCTCGGCCCCTACACCTTCCAGATCGCCCGGCGCGAGTTGAAGCGTGGCGGCGAGGCGCTGAAGCTGACCGACCGCGAGCAGGAGATCCTGGCGATCTTCGCGGCAAGGGCCGGCGAGACGATACCCCGCCACGAGCTTGTCGGTGACGATTCGGAGGTCGGCGAGCGCACCATCGACGTCCAGATCAACCGGCTGCGCCGCAAGATCGAGCGCGATCCGTCCAACCCGGTCTGGCTGCAGACCGTGCGCGGTATTGGGTATCGGCTCAGCGTGGAATAGAATGCCGCCTGCGGCCTGCTGAGCGGCTGCGGGCAAGCGAAATGAGCGAATGGCAACCACGGAACTGGAACAGCCGGGCAATGGCGGCTTGAGCGTACGCGCCGCGCGGACGCTGAAGGCGGTGCCGCGCGCCTGGAACCGCTTCTGGCGCCTCGTCTCGCTGTATATGCCCAAGCGGCTCTATGCCCGCTCGCTGATCATCGTCATCGCGCCGATGATCCTGCTGCAATCGGTCGTCGCCTTCGTCTTCATGGAACGTCATTGGGCAACCGTGACGCAGCGCCTGTCGCAGGCCACCGTGCGCGACATCGCCGCCATCATCGACCTGATCGAAACCTATCCGCGCGATGCCGACTACACCAACATCATACGCATCGCCCAGGACCGCATGCAGTTGAAGGTCGACCTCTTGCCGCCCGACCCGCTGCCCGCGCCTGGCCCAAAACCGTTTTTCTCGATTTTGGATGATGTTCTCTCGTCGGAGATCACCCGCCAGATCAACCGCCCGTTCTGGATCGACACGGTCGGCAACTCCAACATCGTCGAGGTGCGCGTGCAGCTCGAGGGCAAGGTGCTGCGCGTCTTCGTGCGCCGCAGCCAGGCCTATGCCTCCAACACCCACATCTTCCTTATCTGGATGGTCGGCACCTCGCTGGTGCTCCTGATGATCGCCATTCCCTTCCTGCGCAACCAGATCCGGCCGATCCTGATGCTTGCCGAAGCCGCCGAAAGTTTCGGCAAGGGCCGGCCGATGCCGCGTGACTTCCGGCCCCGCGGCGCCGAGGAGGTTCGCCGCGCCGGCTTTGCCTTCATGCAGATGCGCGAACGCATCGAGCGCCAGATCGAGCAGCGCACCGCCATGCTGACCGGCGTCAGTCATGACCTGCGAACCATCCTCACCCGCTTCAAGCTGCAGTTGGCGCTTTCCGGCGGCAAGGCCGAGACCAAGGCCGCGCTCGACCAGGACATCGACGACATGCAGTCGATGCTCGAAGGCTATCTCGCCTTTGCCCGTGGCGAGGCTTCGGAAGACGCCGGACGGTTCGATCTCGAGGCCTATTTCGAAAAGCTCGGCGAGGAAGCCAGGCTGCGCAAGCGCAAGCTGTCGACGACGCTTGCCGGAGACCCCGATGTGCATGTGCGGCCGAACGCCTTTGCCCGATTGATGTCCAACGTCATCGGCAACGCCTTCCGCTATGCCAAGACGGTGGAAGTCAACGCCACCCATGGCCGCGGCTCGCTGCTGGTCACCATCGACGACGATGGTCCGGGCATTCCCGCCGACCGGCGCGAAGACGTCTTCAAACCCTTCGTGCGGCTCGACGAAGCCCGCAACCTCGATGCCAGCGGCACCGGGCTCGGCCTGTCGATCGCCCGCGACATCGCCCGTTCCCATGGCGGCGACATCACCCTTGAAGACAGCCCGCTCGGCGGACTGCGCGCTATCATCAAGGTTCCCGCATAACCGGCACGATACCGAAAGTGGAAACAGGCTTCATCCGCCCGTCATGAAACCATGATCAAGAACGCGCATGAAGCGCGCGACCTCAATTGATTCGACCTTGCCGCCTCACTTCGACCCCGTGCCCGTCCGGGTGCGCTGGAGCGAAGCGAGAGCAGCGGTCTGGTCGCCGTTCCGGCATCGTCTCAAGGCAACCGTCGACCTTTCCTGCAAAGGGCCGCCATGCGCATATTGATGGTCACCGATGCCTGGCGGCCGCAGGTTAACGGCGTTGTCCACACGCTGGAGCGGCTCACCGAGACGCTGAAATCCTTCGATGTCGCCGTGGATTTCCTGACGCCGAACATCTTTCGCACCCTGCCCTTGCCGACCTATCCCGACATCAGGCTGGCGCTGACCACGCCCGGCCATGTCGCGCGCCTGATCGACGCAGGCAAGGCCGACCACATCCACATCGTCACCGAAGGGCCGCTCGGCATCATGGCGCGGCGCTATTGCCGCAATGCCGGCCGGCCGTTCACCACCAGCTATCACACACGCTTCCCCGAATATCTCAGCGCACGGCTGCCAGTGCCGGAAAGCTGGGCCTATCGCTGGCTGCGCGATTTCCACAATTCCGGCCAAGGCAC
>NZ_RZQY01000464.1:0-4803 GCF_003998575.1 Mesorhizobium sp. M7A.F.Ca.CA.001.10.2.1
GCCCTGACCCTTATGTCGTCGGCGGCACGTCAGCCACCGCGCGCATGTACAATTACGGCTCCGTTCTGACGCATGTTTCGCTGGTTCATGCCGACCGCAACACTCCTGGCTACATGCGATCGCCGCCGGAGACGCCTTATGTCTACGCGCTGGAAAACGCCATGGACGAAATGGCCGTGGCCCTCGGCATGGATCCTGTCGAGTTTCGTCGCATCAATGAACCGGAGAAGGAGCCGATCGGAGGCAAGCCATTTTCCAGCCGCTCACTCATCAAGTGCTATGACCAGGCGTCCGAGGCCTTTGGCTGGTCGAAACGCGATCCCACGGTCGGCTCGATGCGCGACGGCGATTGGCTGGTCGGGATGGGCTGTGCGACGGCAATCTATCCGACAGCCGCCGCGCCTTGCGCGGCCCGGGTTCGTCTCACCGCCGATGGCGAGGTTCGGGTCCAGTGCGGCTCGCATGAAATCGGCACCGGCGTTCGCACCATCGCCGGCCAGATGGCGGCCGAAAGGCTGGGGGTTGGCATGGACAAGATCAGCGTCGAGATGGGCGACAGTGCCTTGCCGCCGGCTCCGGTGTCAGGCGGATCGATCTCGACCGCCAGCGTCTGCTCCGCAGTCATGAAAGCCTGCGACGCGATACGCGAAAAACTGTTTGCCGCCGCTGCGGGCAAGGGGGCTCCGCTGGCAGGTTCGGCCAATGCGAAGCTGGATTTGAAGGACGAAGAGGTCGTTGCCGAGACCGGCAAGTCCGCCAAGCTGGCCGATGTGTTCAAGGCCATGCAGGTCGGCGCCATCGAAGAATATGCCGAGTTTGCGCCGAAGGGTTCTTCGCCTGAAGCCCTCAGCAAACTCTATGCCGGACAATCGGAGTTTCATGGTGGAGAGAACGACGAAGATTCGGTCAAATATGCCTTTGGCGCCGAGTTCGTCGAAGTGCGCATCAACAGCTATACACGCGAAATCCGGGTGCCACGCATTGTCGGAGCCTTCGCTGCCGGGCGCATCATGAACACGCGCACCGCGCGCAGCCAGTTGATGGGTGGCATGATCTGGGGCATCGGCCAGGCGTTGCACGAGGCCACGGAAATCGATCAGCGACACGCGCGCTACGTCAATCGCGACCTGCAGGACTATCTCGTGCCGGTCAACGCCGACATCAAACAGGTCGACGTTATCCTAGTCCCCGAAGTCGACCACCAGGTCAATCCTGCCGGCGTCAAGGGCTTGGGCGAACTCGGCAATGTCGGAACGGCTGCCGCCGTGGCGAGTGCCGTCTATCATGCCACCGGCAAGCGCATTCGCGATCTGCCGATCAGAATAGATGATTTGATAGGCTGAGGGTCAAGAGCTCTGAGAGGAGGGGCTTCACAAGCCGACATCGTCATCGAAATTGTCGCGGTGGCGGCGTTGTCCGACTGAAAAAGTTTTCGCATGCAGCGATAGCTTAATCGCCTTGGCTCTCGAGTGTCACTCCGGGGCTGTGGCCGGAGCCGTGTAACGGCGGCGTACAGCGTCAAGCACCCGCTTGCGACTATCCTGCGCCGACAGGGTCTTGTCCTCTTCCGCCTCGGCGGTTTCGCGCGCCAGGTCCTTGTCCCTGATCTGATGTCGGAACCATTTGGAATAGTCGCCGGTGCGCAAATGAAACTCCCAGGTCTTGTCGTCTATCCCCTCGGCGATCTGAGCGAAGATCATCAGATTGTGAGCCCTGAGGTTCATCGCATTGTCAGGGCCATGGAAATAGAAGCTGCCGGCTTCGTCGAGCTGGCCTTCGGCATATTTCCGGCTGTGCCGCTTGAGTGACTGACGTGGTTCAACCACCTTGACCGTCTTGACTTTCTTGCCCGACTGCGGCCGCCAGAACAGCACGCGCGCGCCTTTGGGCGTTGGAATGTCCTTTGGCGGCTCAATGCCAGTTTCCTTGCAGAAGACCTTCACCACGTCCTTCGCCTTGGGGCCAAGCGCAATGATGGCTGTGACAAGGCGCAAGGCGTCTGTCGAGATCGCCTCGGGGTGAACGGTGATCAGGATTGTGCCCGGCAATTCCAATGACAGGACCGCCCGCGTATCGTCGCGCCGCTTGGGCAGAAGATGGTGCGCTTCATCGATGACGAGCCAGTGCGGTCTCGCGGTGCGCCGGCGGAAACTGCTCAGGCCAGGCAGCAGGTCGGCAAAGAAATCCGGCCTCTCGTCGACGCGCAGGGCCAATCCATTGACGACAATGTTGCTGTCGGCCTTGGCGATCAGATCCAGCACCTGCGCCTTTGTCGGCGCGCTTGAGCCGTCGCCCAGGCGAACGGCGCCTTCGAGGCCGTCATAGTCGCCTTCGGGATCGAAGACGCAGAACTGAAAACCACTTTCGACGAAGCGTTCCGTCAGCGCGGTGGCCAAGGTGGATTTGCCAATGCCGGAACTCCCGGCAATGAGGATCGTGTCGCTCGGCGACAGGTAGACATCATCGCCGCCAGACGATCCAAGAACGATGCCGTCATGGCGCTTCGGCACTATCGCGTGATCACGCTTTATCAGCTTTGCGATTAATTGCTCCACGCCCTTGCCGCGGGCGCCACGCATGACCAGGTCGGCTGTATCCTTGACCGCCGGAATTGCATTGTCGACGGCGGCGCTGCAGCCACAGGCCTGCAGGAACGCGTGGTCGTTCTCGGCATCGCCGACGCCGACGACGTTGTGCGGCGAAAGTCGAAGGTCCTGAAGGGCCGCAGCGAGCCCGGTGGCTTTGTTGATGCCGCTCGGCAGGATCATCACCGCGCCCTTGTTGAAGATGATTTCCAGTTCGAGACCCATCTTCTTGATGATATCGAGCACGGTCGCCTGATGGGGTTCCCAAGTCGCGACGATCGATCGCCCGACCGAAAGCGGCTTGACGCCCTGCCGCTTCAATCTGGCGACGAATTTGGGCTCGGGCGATGGGGCGATCACCCGTTCTTCCTCGCTTGCCGGCGTGTAGATCATCGCGCCATTCTCAGCGACGACCTTGTCGAAGAGGCTAAGCTCGGGAAAGACGCGCTTGAGATCGGGCAGTTCACGCCCGGTGACGAGAACCAGCTTGCGGCCGCTTTTCTTGAACCGCTCAAGCGCGGCGAGCGTCTTCTTGGCGACGATCCCATCATGAGCCAGCGTGCCGTCATAGTCTGCCGCCAATGCAATGAAATACATTCCGCCGACCCTTCTCGTTCCGGTTACCCGGCTAGAACGTGCGATTGAGACAAAGGCTCCCCACCGACCGGATCGCAGGTCTGGAGAAGGGCGGTTCGCCCTCGGAAATCAGGAACTCCTTCGGTGCCGGTACGTTGACCAGACAAGCCGGGAACCGTCCCGGTCTTTGCTGGCGGCGTGCAAACCCCGTCGCCGAAATCCACACCAAGCGCAATGAAAGGTAAGGCCATGGGCTTCTTTTCGAAGGACATCAAGACACTCGACGATCTCTTCGTGCACACGCTGCGCGACATCTATTACGCCGAAAAGCAGATCGAGAAGGCGCTGCCGAAGATGATCGACAAGGCAACCGACCCGCAATTGAAAGCCGGATTTGAAAAACACCTCGATCAGACGAGAGGCCATATCGAGCGCGTCGAAGAGGTGTTTGAGTTGCATGGCGTCAAGGCCAAGGAGGTCAACTGTCCGGCAATCGACGGCATTCTCGAGGAGGCCGACGATGTGAGCGGTGACGTCGATGACAAGGAGGTTCTCGATGCGGCGCTGATTGCTTCGGCGCAGGCCGTCGAACACTATGAGATGACCCGCTACGGCACGCTCATCGCCTGGGCCAAGCAACTTGGCCGCACGGACTGCGCCAATGTGCTGACCAAGAACCTCAGGGAAGAACAGGCGACCGATCGCAAGCTCACCGAAATGGCGGAAAGCAAGATCAACCTGCAGGCAGCCGAATAAGGCTGCGATCCGGCCGGCTGGTAACTCGGCCGGCCGGATTGCCGGCAGGTTTCCACTCCGTCAGCGAGACGGGTCGACGCCCAAGGCCGCTGATTGCTGGCGCAGCGCCTCATCGTCATCCTGCGGCACATGCCGAGCAGATCCTGCTGTTTCCGTGTAGATGCGGTACGCTACGCAAGCGAGCGCCACCATGAAAAGTAGACGGCCCATCCATCCTACTCCTTGGTTACGGATTTCGTTTCGGCCATCCTCAGTACCCTCCGACGACCGGCAAGATCTCGCCGGTGATGTAGCTCGAGCAGTGCGGCGAAGCGAGGAACACATAGGCCGGCGCGAGTTCTTCCGGTTGCGCGGGTCGTTTCATTGGCGTGTCCGCGCCGAATTTCGAGACGTCGTCGGCTTCCTTGTCCGACGGATTGAGCGGCGTCCACACCGGCCCCGGTGCGACCGCATTCACCCTTATGCCCTTGCCGATGAGATTTCCCGACAAGGCCCGCGTGAAGGCATGGATGCCGCCCTTGGTCATCGAATAGTCGACCAGTTGTTTTGAACCGTCGATACCGGTTACCGAACCGGTGTTGATGATCGCCGAACCGGGTTTCATGTGCGGCACCGATTCCTGCGCCATATGAAAATAGCCGTAAAGATTGGTCTTCAGCGTCGTGTCGAAATGTTCTTCGGTCAGCTCGCCGAAATCGCTGGAATGAATTTGGAACGCGGCGTTGTTGACCAGCACGTCGATGCGGCCGAATTTTTCAACGGTCTCCATGACCGCCTTGTGGCAGTGGCTGCGTTCGCTGACATCGGCCTTGACCAGGATGCAGCGTCGTCCCTCCTTTTCCACCGCTGATTTGGTCTCTTCAGCATCCTTGTCCTCGGCCAGATA
>NZ_RZQY01000465.1:0-4796 GCF_003998575.1 Mesorhizobium sp. M7A.F.Ca.CA.001.10.2.1
TCGGCGCCGACCATGTCATCAACTACCGCGACGACCGTTTCGAGGGCGTCGTGCGCAAGCTGACCAAGAAGAAGGGCGTCGATGTCGTCTTCGAACATGTCGGCGCCGACACTTTTGCCGCCTCGATGCTGTGCCTGAAGCGCGGCGGCCGCCTGGTGACCTGCGGTTCGACTTCCGGCGTGTCGACGCAGATCAATCTGATGCAGCTGTTCCAGCAGCAATTGAAACTGCTTGGCTCGTTTGGCTGCCGCATGGAAAACATGGCCAACGCCATGCAGAAAATGGCGGCGGGACAGGTCGCACCCGTCATCGACACCGAAGTCGGCTTCGACGGTATCGACGCCGCGCTGAAGCGCATGGAAGGCCGCGACGTTTTCGGCAAGATCATCCTGCGCGTCGGCTAGAGCCTTGACCTCTGTGTTCAAGAAGTTCCGCCGGGATCTAAAATTTCGCTACGGCAGGCAACTGCGCCAGCTCAATTACTGGCTGGTGGCGCGCGCCGCAATGATGATCATCTCGGTCCTGCGCCTGCTGCCGGCCGACAGTGCGTTGAATTTCGCCGACCGCGCCGCACGCATGGTCGGCCCCCGGGTGGGACGCCATCAGGTCGCCGTCGACAATCTGCGCAAGGCCTATCCGGAAAAGGGCGAAGCCGAGATCCAGGCGATCGCCTCAGACATGTGGGGCAACATGGCCCGTCTTGCCGCGGAATACATCTTTCTCGACGCCCTCTTCGACTATGACCCTACAGCGATCAAGCCCGGCCGCATCGAGGTCAAAGGAGCGGACCACTTCCTCGAAATCGCCAGCGAAGTGAAGCCGCACATCGTCTTTACCGGCCATCTCGGCAATTTCGAACTTCTGCCGGTGGCGGCGGCGACCTTCGGCATGAACATCACGGCGCTGTTTCGCCCACCCAACAATCCTTATCTTGCCGACTACATCCTCTCGACGCGCCGCTCGACCATGGGCTCGTTGCTGCCATCGATGGCCGGTGCCTCATTCGCCTTGGCCGGGGTCCTGGAGAACGGCGGCAACATCGGCATCCTTGTCGACCAGAAATTCTCCAGCGGACTGGAGACGACATTCTTCGGCCGTCCGTGCCAGAGCAATCGGGTGCTGGCCACCCTTGCCCGTCACTATGACTGCGACGTCTATCCGGCTCGCTGCATCAGGCTGCCAGGCAACCGCTTCCGGCTCGAAATCGAGGACAAGCTGACATTGCCGCGCACGGCTGACGGCAGCGTCGATGTCCACGCCACCACCCAGCGTCTCAACGATGTCGTCGAACGCTGGGTGCGAGAAGATCCCGGCCAGTGGATGTGGTTCCACAAAAGGTGGGAGATCAGCGGCGGGCGTCGAAAGCGGCCCTCGCAGGCAAAAGCGGTCCCGAACGCTTAAACGGAACTGCTGGCGAGGGTATTAGCCCTGCGCCAGCCGACAACAGCGAACCTGAATCTCTTCAGTTGGTGACGACAATGCGCGTATTGCCGAAACCGGCTTGCCGAACCATCGCATAGAAGGCGGCGGCATTGGTCGGGTGCAAGCGCACACAGCCATGCGATGCCGGGCGCCCGAGCTGCCTCACCGCGCCGGTGCCGTGAATGGCATAGCCGCCGCGGAAGAACACCGAATGAGGCATTGGCGACATGTCGTATTTGCGCGAATACCACATCCGCGCCGTCCGTTGCGGCCGATAGCTGCCGCGCGGCGTAATGTAACCTTTGCGCGCGGTGGAGACGCTCCACCGGTAAACCGACGCGCCATATCTGACGGTCATCGTCTGCGAAGACACGTCAATATTTGCAACGAGGCTGGCTGCCCAGCCCTGCCCCGAAGCACCGAACAGCATCGCAACAAACACGGCTGCCATGAGAACTGTCTTTTTCATGCGATCAAACCCCTTTGATTGCCCCTAACCTGCCTGCCCTCAAATTGTCTCTCATCTTTTTAATGGCAGATGAACGGGCTAACACACACACCTTGACCAATTCGCCAATCCAAAGCAGCGAATTTGAACGATTTCCCGCAATAGTTGCCGCAACGACACGCCGCACAGGCTCGATCACCAACGGGCTTGCAAAACCGCCGAGATCGCTGCTCAACTCTGGGCATGAACGAGCGACTCCTCCGGGCAATCGATGACAGGCGCGACGATGTCGTCGCGCTGACCACTGAGCTGATCCGTTTTCCGACCATCAATCCACCCGGCGAGGCCTATCGGCCATGCGCCGAATATCTCGGCGCGCGGCTGAAGAAGAGTGGTTTCGAGACCGAATTCATCCGCGCCGAAGGCACGCCCGGCGACACCGACCGCTACCCGCGCGTCAATGTCGTTGCCCGTTTCGACGGAAGATCGTCAGGCGCCTGCGTCCACTTCAACTCGCACATCGACGTGGTCGAAGCCGGCGACGGCTGGACCGTCGATCCTTTTGCCGGCATCGTCAAAGACGGCAAGGTCTATGGTCGCGGCGCCTGCGACATGAAGGGCGGACTGGCCGCCTCGATCATCGCAGCCGAAGCCTTCCTGGAAGTCTTCCCCGACTTTCCCGGCGCCATCGAAATATCCGGCACCGTCGACGAGGAGTCCGGCGGCTTCGGCGGCGTCGCCCATCTGGCCAGACTAGGCTATTTCTCAAAACCCAGGGTCGACCACGTCATCATTCCCGAGCCGCTCAACAAGGA
The DNA here is from genome assembly GCF_003998575.1 of Mesorhizobium sp. M7A.F.Ca.CA.001.10.2.1. NCBI lineage: Bacteria > Pseudomonadati > Pseudomonadota > Alphaproteobacteria > Hyphomicrobiales > Phyllobacteriaceae > Mesorhizobium > Mesorhizobium sp. M7A.F.Ca.CA.001.10.2.1. The sequence continues at coordinate 2,686 of NZ_RZQY01000465.1, forward strand.
TCGCATCTGCCTCGGGCATCGCGGCGTCTGGTGGGCGGAGATCGAGACCAAGGGCGAGATCGCGCACGGCTCGATGCCGTTTCTCGGCGACAATGCGGTGCGCCACATGGGCGCCGTGCTGAGGGCTTTCGAGGACGAGCTGTTCCCTGCGCTTGACCGTAAGATGACGCGCATGCCGGTCGTGCCCGAAGGGGCAAAACGCTCGACCATGAACATCAATTCGATCCATGGCGGCCAGACCGAGGACTTCCGGCCCGGCCTGCCGTCGCCCAACGTGCCCGACTCCTGCCGGCTGACCATCGACCGTCGTTTCCTGCTGGAGGAAGATCTCGACACCGTCAAAGGCGAAGTGACCGGTATTCTCGACCGGCTAAAGCGCGAGCGGACAAAATTCGACTACGAAATCCGCGACCTGATGGAAGTGCTGCCGCTGATGACCGAGCGCGACGCCCCGGTGGTCAAGGCGGTTGCGCAAGGCATCATGGCGATCTTCGACCGCGAACCCGGCTATGTCATTTCGCCCGGCACCTACGACCAGAAGCACATTGCGCGCATCGGCCATATCTATGATTGCATCGCCTATGGGCCGGGCATTCTCGACCTCGCCCACCGGCCGGACGAATGGGTCGGGATAGCGGACATGGTAGAATCGGCCAAGGTGATGGCGATAGGGCTCAACGTGCTGCTGCGCGGCACAGCCGCGGGGTAAGGCGCACCGCGACAAGCTTCGACCTGCCGATGCAGTGGCCAGGACAAAACATTCCCGGCCACGCCAACGGGCAGAACGAAACGCAATTTACTCCGCGGCGAAATCACGCTTCTATCGCCCGGGTTCGAGCACGTGTCTGAAACGCATGGGGAGTCGCACGATGAAACTGTGGAAAACCATCCTGGCGGCCGCGGTGCTGTCGCTGGCCGCCGGCGCTTCCGCGTTTGCCGCGCGGACCGACCTGGTCATCGGCATTCCGCTCGAACCCCCGCATCTCGATCCGACCGCAGGTGCCGCCGCGGCAATCGACGAGGTTCTATATGCCAATGTGTTCGAGGGCCTGACACGCATCGGGCCCACTGGCGAGGTGCTGCCGGATCTGGCCGAAAGCTGGACCATTTCCGATGATGGAAAGGTCTACACCTTCAAGCTGCACACCGGCGTGAAATTCCATGACGGCACCGACTTCGATGCCGGCGACGTGAAATTCTCGCTCGATCGAGCCCGCGCCGAAAATTCGGTCAACGCGCAAAAGGGCCTATTCGCGGCCATCGATACGATAGACGTCGTCGATCCGGCGACCGTCAAAGTGACGCTGAAGAACCCGCAGGGATCCTTCCTCTACAATATGGGCTGGGGTGACGCGGTGATCGTGGCGCCGGAATCGGCAGAGACCAACAAGGAGAAACCGATCGGCACCGGCCCGTTCAAGTTCCAGAGCTGGGCCAAGGGATCGTCGATCACGCTGGTCAAATCGGACAATTACTGGGGCACACCGGCGTCCCTCGACAAGGCCGAATTCCGCATCGTGCCCGATGCCGCGGCCTATGTGCCGGCCCTGCTTTCCGGCGACATCCAGGCTTTCCCGTTCTTCGATGCCGACAGCCTCGCGCAGATCAAGGACGATCCGCGCTTCAAGGTGGTGATCGGCTCGACCGAGGGTGAGACCATCCTGTCGATCAACAACAAGAAGCCTCCTTTCGACAAGTTGCAGGTGAGGCAGGCGATCTCCTGCGCGCTCGATCGCAAGGCGATCATCGACGGCGCCTCGGCCGGCCTCGGCCAGCCGATCGGCTCGCACATGTCGCCGGCCAGCAAGGATTATGTCGACCTCACCGGCCGCTACCAGCATGATGTCGCCAAGGCCAAGGAATTGCTGAAAGAGGCAGGCCTCGAAAACGGCTTCAAGGCGACGCTGAAACTGCCGCCGCCCGCCTATGCCCGCCTCGGTGGCGAAATCATAGCCTCACAACTTCGCGACGTCGGCATCGATCTGGAGATCATCCCGGTCGAATGGGCGCAGTGGCTGGATCAGGTGTTCACCAAGAAGGATTACGACCTGACCATCGTCTCCCACACCGAGCCCAACGACATCGATATCTATTCGCGCAAGGACTATTAC
>NZ_RZQY01000466.1:0-4795 GCF_003998575.1 Mesorhizobium sp. M7A.F.Ca.CA.001.10.2.1
CTCTCCGTCACCGGCGTCGGGGTAAATACTAACACTTGAGAAAGCAGGGAGTTCACGGTCGTCGTCGAACATCTGACGGTGCAAAACGATGGCGGCCACCGCGTGCCCGGCTTCGTGATGCGCCACAGACGGGAGAAGATATTGGGAGGCTACATTCATGCGGTGCGGCTCTCAGATCTAGTTTCCATCCAAGCCCTGATATCGGATTCAAGCCATGCGACTCGGCCGGGGGAGATGCGACGCCGCTTAGGGAACAGGCCTGCCTTCAGAGTCGCGCGGTCGCGCTCGAACTGCGTTCCACTGAAGTGCTTCAGGGTCTTTGCCGACTGGCCGGCGGCCCAGGCAAGTGCCCGCTCGCCTTCCACATCTTCAAGCCAAAGATAGAGATCGTCGTCGGGAGCATCCAGCGTTGGACGGACATCAAATGCGTTCATGTCCGGACAGCCTTCAGAAAGAAGGGATAGAGGCTTCCGTTTGATCGGGAACGCTTAGTGTTGGTAGCGGCGCCGACATGTTCGAAAAGCGTGATCATTGATGAGTTCTTCCAGTCGGTGCGGCATCGCAGTGCTTTTGCGCATAGGACCGCAATTCACGTGCCAACTGGGAAAATCGTTTCGGAACAATGCGATCGCTCTGGCAGCGTTGTGTCAGATGTCCGACATCGTCGAGAATCCGACAACGAGTGCTCCTCCTAATCACCGGATCAACCTCCGGCGCCAGGCGGTGACACCGCATTCCTCTGTCTTTCCAGGAGACGGCGTGGACATCAATGCCGTTCCTCACCGAACCCGCCTCCTAGCCCTTCGCCTGTGTAGCATACGTCACGGCCGCCCCCCGGTTTGGCTTCAACCTGGGATTACGGCGTCCTCTTTCGCAGAGAAGATCGGGTTGTTCGTGGCGCGCGCAGCGGAGCCGAAGGAGCTTTTTCTGGGTTGCGGATACTGGCATGTCGATATTACGACCGTGTGTCCTTCGAGAAGCTTGGTGGCTTCTTCAACCAGAATCTCGCCGGGGAGATCGAATCGTTATCTGCGCCGCAAAGTGCGGCCGGTGAGCGGCGTGGCCCTGCGTTCCAGTTGGCCACGGTCCTCGCTGGGACGAGCAAGTAAATGGCTTGCGCAGCAACGGTGCGATCACACCTGGAGCACGGCGTCATCAGGAAAGCGCCATCCTTGTGCGCCCACGACACCCTGGTCGCCATCGGCCGCATCGCGGGGGGGCAATGTGGGCGATAACCATTCATTGATCTGGGCGATTGAGGGTTCTGCCGGGGCGCTATTGCTGCTCGGTAGGGCTGCGGGCTGGCGAGTCTACCAAGGCGAGCAACGACAGGCGAGACGGCAGACATTACGTGACGGAACTTGATATTGCAGTGCAGCAAGCGTAGAGCACCCCGCGCTTATCGGAGTGTCGTCCATGGCCCTTACCAATGCTGGTAACGAGGCAGAACCTGTCGAACAATCGAGCCATTCTGAGGTCGAGCAGCACAGCACCAAGGCGCTGATGTTGGGCGCACTAGGTGTCGTTTATGGCGATATAGGCACCCGCCCGATCTATGCATTTCGCGAGGCGTTGCATGCATCAGCGGGTGGCAACGTCGCCAGCCGTGGCGACATCCTCGGCGTACTCTCGCTGATCATCTGGTCCCTGACGATCACCGTGACGATCAAATACATCATGTTCGTGCTCCGCGCCGACAATCGAGGCGAGGGCGGAGTGCTGTCGCTTATGGCGCTGGCGCGCAACAGTTTCCCGACCCGCTCTGCGGTGATCCTCGGCATCGGCATCGGCATCGGCATCGTCGGCGCGGCGCTTTTTTTTGGCGACGCCGTCATTACGCCGGCAATCTCGGTACTGTCGGCGGTCGAAGGTATGAATGTCGTCACGCCGACGTTCCAGCCCTATGTGGTGCCGCTGACACTGGCCATCCTGGCGATCGTGTTTGCGGTACAGCGGTTTGGCACCGGCGGCGTAGGATTGGTGTTCGGACCCGTTACCGCGCTGTGGTTCCTGGCCATCGGCCTTTCCGGGCTCAACCACATCATGGACGACCCGGAAATCCTGCTGGCAATCAGCCCGCATTACATCGTGTCGTTCCTGGTCAACTCGCCTGACGTCGCCTTCGTTACGGTTGGTGCAGTCTTCCTCGCCGTCACCGGAGCCGAGGCGCTCTACGCCGACCTCGGCCATTTCGGCCGCAAGCCGATCGTGCTCGCCTGGCTGGCGATCGTGTTCCCTTGTCTGTTGCTCAATTATGTCGGGCAAGGCGCCTTCGTGCTGGCAAATGGCGGCGTTGTCGGTCATCCGTTCTTCGAGATGAACCAGGGCTGGACGCTTATTCCGATGGTCGTGCTTGCCACGGCGGCGACCGTGATCGCCTGCCAGGCGGTGATCTCCGGCGCCTTTTCGCTGACCAGGCAAGCGGTACAGCTCAACATGCTGCCGCGTTTCGTCATCCAGCACACGTCGGAAAAACAGTCGGGCCAGATCTATCTGCCGCGCATCAACCTGATGCTGGCGCTGGTGGTGATGCTGCTGGTGGTCGGCTTCGGCGAATCCAGCCGGCTGGCCTCGGCCTACGGTATTTCGGTGACCGGCAATATGCTGGTGACGAACATACTGCTTTTTGTTGTGATGACGCGCATCTGGAAATGGCCGCTCGGCGTCGCGATAGCCTTAATGGCGGTGTTCGTCTTCATCGATACCGGCTTCTTTGCAGCTAACATCGTCAAGGTATTCGAAGGCGGCTGGGCCTCGCTTGCCATTGCCGCAGTGATCGTGATGACCATGTGGACTTGGATAAGAGGCAGCAGGTATCTATTTGACAAGACGCGCAGGAACCAGATTCCGCTCGATTTCCTTGCGGGCAATCTGTTGAAGAAGAAACCGCAGCTGGTGTCCGGTACGGCCGTGTTCCTGACCAGCGATCCCGCCAGTGCGCCGACCGCGTTGATGCACAGCCTGAAGCACTACAAGGCGCTGCACGAACAGAACGTCATCCTCTCTGTGGTGACGGCGCAGCAGCCCGTGGTGCCCGACAGCGAGCGGATCAAGATGGAAACAATCAATGAGCTGTTCATGCGGGTGACACTGACCTTCGGCTACATGGAACAGCCTAACATCCCGCGTGCGCTGGCGATCTGCCGCAAGCAGGGTTGGAAGTTCGACATCATGACGACGTCCTTCTTCCTGTCGCGTCGCTCGCTCAAGGCGTCACCCAACTCCGGCATGCCGGTGTGGCAGGACAAGCTGTTCATCGGCTTGGCGCGCACGGCCGCCGACGCGACGGAGTATTTCCAGATCCCGACCGGACGTGTGGTCGAGATCGGAACGCAAGTGGCCGTTTAGGTATGCCCGGTTAAGCAGAATCAATTGGCATTTCGCGAGCCGGTGAATGCCTGACCGGGCGGAGGCCACGATGCTTGCGCCAAACTGGGGTCCGGTTCCAGGCCTGAAGCTTCCGGCCCCGAAAGCCGTCCTTTACGCCTGCGATCATTTCCGTTCCGCATTGTCTTGCCGACCCACCAGTCGAGATGCGCTGAAACGACCTCGCCGGGCAGCAACTTATCATTTGAACCTAATCGATGTGCCGCAAGTCCGACCTTCATTCTTCAGTTCACAGGCTAGCGTTGCCAAAATCGGCGTGCCGCCTAACCGGCGCCGCACCGTGACCTGTCAGGATGCTATGCAGGCGCGAGGCAGAAGCTGGCTCGAGGCCGCCGGCCTGGTGCTGGTCCGGCAGCGGCCGGGCTCGGCCAAAGGCTTCATGTTCCTCTGGAGGATGAGACGGGTGCGGCAAACGTCGTCGTCTGGGTCAAGATCTCGCGAGAAATTCCGGCGCGTGCTTCTTGCTTCGGCCATGCTCGGCGTCCGCGGACGCATCCGACGGAAGAGGAGGTGGTGCACCTCGTCGCCCACGAGCTGACCGATCTGTCGGCCGGGCTGGCCAGCGTGGGAAACCGCAAGACGCCGTTTCCGTTGCCGCACGGCCGAGGGCCGAGGCTCATCACGGCGGATCGGGCATCGATCCGCGCGGCATGCCGAAGGGGCGCGACATCGTCGATGCAGTATGACCATATCGACCCTATCAAGTTCAAGACGCGTAACTTCCGGTAGCGCTTCCGGAGGCCACTTCAGCAGCATGTTGTGCACACTTTTGTCGGACCCTGTTAACTGCCGATTGGCAGCAGGTCACCCCGTGCCGGATCCCAAATGTCGTCGCTCTCAAGCGCAACGACTGCCCGCACCCTTTTTAAGTCAGCGAGCACCTCCACCGCCGGACGCCGCCCCGTTTCCTGAGCCGCGGCGTAACGGGTGTATTTGTGACTGTCCGGCTCAAACCACTTCAACGATTCCAAAGTAGCCATGGCATCGCCCTTGCGGCTGCGCGTGATGCGAATGATCGTGATCCCATCCTCAGCGCTCGCGTCGAATGGAGACACGCTGCCAACGCTTCATCTGCTCTACCCCATCTTTGTTCCAAGGCGGTCGGATCATCTCAATGAGCCCTGCCTCGGGGTGGCCAAAGCATGCATATTTATCGTTCGGCCCCGCATCGAATTATCATCTGCGATGTGGGACTCGATCTTGGGTTGGCGACGGCTTAGCTCCGGGAGTAGACGTCGGACCACTGATAAGTGCCGGACCTTCTCCACAATTTCTCGGCGGACTCATCGTGAACGCTCGATTGGACGTAAATGCGGTTCGCGGAAACGCAGGTCTGGCCGGCATTGCGGAACTTCGCCTGGACCGCACCGTCAACAGCACCGTCAATGTCGGCATCATCGAAGATGAT
>NZ_RZQY01000467.1:0-4776 GCF_003998575.1 Mesorhizobium sp. M7A.F.Ca.CA.001.10.2.1
CCTCGTCGTGGTCGGCCCGGAGGGGCCGCTGGTCGTCGGCATTGCCGACGATCTGCGCGCGCAAGGCATTCGCGTCTTCGGACCCTCCAAGGCTGCCGCACAGCTGGAAGGATCGAAAGGTTTCACCAAGGATCTCTGCGCCCGCTACAACATCCCGACCGCCGCCTATGGCCGTTTCAGTGACCTGGCCTCGGCCAAGGCCTATGTCGAAAAGACCGGAGCACCGATCGTCATCAAGGCCGACGGGCTCGCTGCCGGCAAGGGCGTCACCGTCGCCATGACGCCCAGTGAAGCACAGGCAGCACTCGATGCCTGCTTCGACGGTTCCTTCGGCGCCGCTGGCGCGGAAGTTGTGGTCGAGGAGTTCATGACCGGCGAGGAGGCGAGTTTCTTCTGCCTCTGCGACGGCACCACCGCACTGCCCTTCGGTACCGCGCAGGACCACAAGCGCGTCGGCGACGGCGACACCGGTCCCAACACCGGTGGCATGGGCGCCTATTCGCCGGCACCGGTGATGACGCCGGAACTGGTCGCGCGCACCATGCGCGAGATCATCGAGCCGACCATGCGCGGCATGGCCGAACTGGGGGCGCCGTTCTCCGGCGTGCTGTTTGCCGGGCTGATGATCACCGACAAGGGACCGAAGCTGATCGAATACAACACCCGTTTTGGCGATCCGGAATGCCAGGTGCTGATGATGCGGCTGAAGGATGATCTGCTGGTCCTGCTCAACGCGGCGACCGACGGCCAGCTTGCGCATACTTCGGTGCGCTGGCGCGACGAGGCCGCGCTCACCGTAGTAATGGCGGCGAGAGGCTATCCCGGCACGCCGGAAAAAGGCTCGGTCATCCGCGGCGTCGAAGACGCGGCGAGCGACGGCGTCCAGATCTTCCACGCCGGTACCGCCATCAATGGCGGCGCGCTGGTGCCAATGGCGGCCGCGTCCTCAACGTGACGGCATCAGGCGCCACGGTCGGCGAGGCACAGAAACGAGCCTATGCCGCGCTTGACCGCATCGATTGGCCGGACGGGTTCTGCCGCCGCGATATCGGCTGGCAGGCCGTAGCGCGCGAACAGGGAACCTGAAGTTCCGCATTGGCTCACCGCTGGCCGCGATCGAGTTCGGTGGAAGCGGTGCTGAGTGGATCGGACACGGCAAAGGCAGCGTCGAGTTGTGCGGGTGAACGCCGTTCGGTCCGCTTCCAGGCGACATATTGGACAATGCCGAAGCTTGGCCGTCGCGGCACCGTCTTCACGACTGGCATGCGGAAGCCGTCGCGGAAACGGGACCAGCGTGTGCCCAACGCTGTAACCATGTCCTCGAGAGTCGGCGGCGCGGCCACAGACGCATAGGTGATGGTGACATTGCCGGCGAGGCCGGCCTCGCGTGAAACCGGTAGCGGTATCGAGGCGAGATAGTCCGGCGGCACGTCGATAAGCCCACCGAACGGCCATTGCGCGCGCAGCGTGGCGGCGTCTGTCGGCGCGACATTCACGTCTATGTCGTTAGGCGTGCCGGCAACCCTGTAAGGGCAGCGGAAACGGCCGCAATTGGCTTGCGCCGAAAACTGCCACAGTGCGTAGCCTTGCCAGTTGCCCATCGGAAAATGCACGTCGATGTCCTTGGTGTAGCGCGCATACCAGAGCGGCAGCCGCGACAGGAGCCGGTATCGGTACCTGTTGTCGGCAATATGCTGGGCGGTCTTGCCGTTGGTGTACAGCACCGGGAAGCGGCCGATGCGCCGATGCACCTGGCGTACGAACTCCTCGGCATCGTCGAGCGACATCCATTGCGAGGGGTCATTGCCCTCGATGTCGAGAGCCATGAGATCGTCCGGCGCAGGCTCGGCGAAATCGAGGAAATTGTTGGCCTGCTCGACCGGATTGCCGGGACGGGCAAGGTGATAGGCGCCCCATTTCAGGCCGAGTGCCTTGGCCACCACCCGGCGCGTCTGGAACAGTTCGCGCGTCACCGCATGGCGTTTCCACAGCGCCTTGCAAAGCTTCACCTCAATGTCGTTGCCCAAGCAGAAATAGGGGGGCGGCACGCCGTCGGAGGCCTTGTTGATGAAGCCCACGATCCGCTTGTCGGTGGCGAGCTGGGCCCAGTCGATGGAATTATATTCGTAGGCATCGACGACCAGAGCGCGGTCGGCGTTCTTCCACGGCTCGGAGAAATCCGAGGCCGTTGCCGCCGTCGAAAGCGCCATCGTCGCCGCAAGAGCGAGGATCGCCAGCGCATGCCGGCCAAAAGTGTGCAGCGGTTTTGGGGCAACGACATGCGCAGGAAACAGAGGCTTGAAGGGTGTCGGTACGACACTCTTCAAGCGGCGAAGGAGGTGCGCCGTCCTTTTCAAAACAGGGAATCCCCGTTGACCAAAAACAAATCCTGAACGGCTATGGTTAAGGAAGTGCTTTCGGGGCTGGCCTCAGAAAAGCTGGCCACGCATCAGCCGCTAGAATTCAAACGGGTCAGGCGCCGGCTCTTGCCGCAGCGTGCCTTCGGCGGCGCGTTTGCGGTGGTGGGCGAGCGAGCATTGCGGCGAGCACAAAATGCCGCGATCCGACCAGTAGGCGGCACCATGGTCCAGTCTGCCCCCATGGTAGCAGAACCCCTCCGCTCGATAGGGCAGGCCGCATTCGATGCAGCGGTAGGCGTCGGGTCTGGCAAGCATAGGCGGTTCCGGTTGGCTGGTCTGATCCATCGCCGGTCGACTTGATCCGGCATGGGTTGAACTTAATACGCGCCGCCGCGATTGCAAAATCCGCGTGACAAAATTTGACGTTTACGTAAAAAGAAGATGGGAGACCGCTGATACGGCGGGTGGTTTTGCAGCGGCACCGGTTCTAGGGTTGGGCAGGCCGATGCAATCAGGAGGAGTGGGCGGCATGTATAGGGCACCGGTCGAGGATATCGCCTTCACGCTCAAGCACGTGGCCGGCATGAAGTCGGCGCTCGATGCCGGCACCTTCGGCGATCTCGGCGAGGACCTGGTCGATGCCGTTCTGGGTGAGGCCGGCCGTTTCGCCACCGAAGAGGTCGCACCGCTCTACACGATCGGCGATCGGCAGGGTGCGGTGCTGAAAGGCGGCGCCGTCACCACGCCGCCCGGCTGGAAGGAACTCTATCGCCGCTGGATCGATGGCGGCTGGAATGCGCTCTCGGGGCCTGAGGAATATGGCGGCCAGGCGCTGCCGACCATGCTCGGCGTGGCCGCGCTCGAAATGTGGAACTCCGCCGCCATGGCCTTCGGCATCGGCCCGACGCTGACCATGGGCGCGGTCGAGGCGCTCGACAAACACGCCTCCGAAGACCTCAAGGCCAAATATCTCGAAAAGCTCGTCTCCGGCGAGTGGATGGGCACGATGAACCTGACCGAGCCGCAAGCCGGCTCGGATCTCGCCGCCTTGCGCGCCCGCGCCGAGCCGGCGGGTGACGGCAGCTATCGCATCTTCGGCCAAAAAATCTTCATCACCTATGGCGAGCACGATTTCACCGACAACATCATCCATCTCGTGCTGGCAAGGCTGCCCGATGCGCCGGCCGGCACGCGCGGCATATCGTTGTTCCTGGTGCCGAAATTCCTGGTTGGCGACGATGGCGCGCTCGGTGCCCGCAACGACGTCTTCTGTTCCGGACTTGAGCATAAACTCGGAATCCATGCCTCGCCGACCTGCACCATGATCTATGGCGACGGCTTTGGAGGCGCCAAGCCCGGCGCCGTCGGCTGGCTGATCGGCGAGGAGAACAAGGGGCTCGCCTGCATGTTCACCATGATGAACAATGCGCGGCTTTGTGTCGGCATGCAGGGGGTGGCGGTCGCGGAAGCCGCAACGCAGAAGGCGATCGCCTATGCCAATGAGCGCCGGCAGGGCAAGGCCGCGAGCTACACTGGCACGGGTATGGCGCCTATCGTCCATCACCCCGATGTCCAGCGTAACCTGTTGACCATGAAGGCGCTGACCCAGACCGCACGCGCCATCAGCTATTCCTGTGCCCACGCCATCGACATGGCCCGTGTCTCCGCCGGTGACGAGGCGGCATACTGGCGCGATCGCGCCAATCTGCTGACGCCGCTGGCCAAGGCGTTCTCGACCGATATCGGCGTCGAGGTTGCCTCGCTCGGCCTCCAGGTTCATGGCGGCATGGGCTTCATCGAGGAGACGGGAGCGGCCGCCTTCTATCGCGATGCGCGCATCGCCCCGATTTACGAGGGCACCAACGGTATCCAGGCGATCGATCTGGTGATGCGCAAGCTGCCGCTCGGCGGTGGCGACCATGTGCATGGTTACATCGCCGAACTGGCTGATATGGCCGCAGCGGTGCGGACCTCGAACATGCAGGGTTTCGGCCGCACCGCCGCCGCTCTCGACGCGGCACTTGGCGATCTCAGCGAAGCGACCCGCTTCCTGCAAAAACTGACGGCCGATGGCCGATCGGAAGAGGCGCTGGCAGGCGCCACGCCCTATCTCAGGCTGATCTCGCTTGCCGCCGGCGGCGCCTATCTGGCGCGCGGTGCTCTTGCCGATCACAACCGCATAGCGCTTTGCCGTTTCTTTGCCGAAAACCTGCTCGGCGAGGTCAGCGCCTTGAGGGCGCGCGTCATTGATGGCGCCGAAAGCCTCGCCGCTGCCGGCAAGACGCTCGTCTCTGCCTGACGTTTCACAAGGAAAACACCGTGACAGACCATATCCTCGTCGAGCGCCAGGGCGCCATCCAGATCATCCGCATGAATCGGCCGGACAAGAAGAACGCGCTGACGCGCTCCATGTATG